>CAZHIL010000053.1:0-5125 GCA_964532985.1 uncultured Albidovulum sp.
GGGCATGTTAGCAACCCTTTGGAATACAATGTATCGAAAGCGTTGTTGGATTCGAACCAGCTTTCAAAAATGTGGCTATTCTCACAGGACAATGAAAACTTAATCATTTAATTATCCTCTCCAAACAATTCAGACCATTAAAAGAGATACAATTCCGGTAATATCCAATAACAGGTTCAGTTTATCAATCAATTCAGGAAACTAGCAAGGAAATAGTAACACATTGAAATTTTTCAACTGAAGTTGCCTCCCGGTAACAAAATCGATGTTGATAATTATGATACCAAAATAAGAAGTAAAATTCTTCGAATATGCTCACTTTGTAAGAATTTTCTAACTCATTATTAAATATTTTTGCAACTTTCCTCTTCTCCTGAAACAATGGGTAGGATTTTACTGATGAGTATCTGGGGATCATTGAGACATGACAATGGAGTTTTTCCACCTTCCGTAAAGCCGAATGAAAAGGAAGAATCCGAGACAACAGTATACTGTACTCAATCTAGAGATTGACCGTCAGTCTGTTAGTTGTCTGAGTTACCTTCAAGGTAATAAAAATAGGGTAATGAATTTTTTTGAATAAATTTCATTAAGTAATGCTTGAATTGGTATCTGGTTTTTTGTATACCAGAGAAAAATCAACTATTGGATAGCCTTATCATGGATGCTTCGATCAACTTGGAACCATTGCGACAAACGTTCACCTTGAAAGAACGCATTTATCAGGTGTTGCGGGAAGCCATCCTTGAGATGGATGTATACAGCAAGAATACCGATTTGCGTCTGGATGAGAGGAAAATTGCCCAGCAGTTGGGAATATCCAGAACTCCAGTCAGGGAAGCTCTTGTCCGGCTGGAAAATGAAAACCTTATCGAAATCAAATCTCGTATTGGTGTTTTTATCAAAAAACGAAGCATAGATGAAGTGGCAGAGTTGGTTGTGGTATGGGCTGCAATTGAAAGCATGGCTGCAAGATTGGCTTGCGGACAAGTAAGTCAGGCAGAAGTGGAAGAACTTGAGTTGATCGGCGTAAAGGATTCATCCGAAAATCAGGATGTTTATTCCGAAGCCAACATAATGTTTCACCGAAAAATTCTGGAATTGTCGAAATGCAATATGCTCAAGAAAATCGGTGAGGATATTTTTGCCCAGATTGAGCCGGCACGAAGACACGCGATGCGGGATCCAACCCGAACGGAACAATCCATTTCCGATCACGCTGAAATTGTAAATGCAATCCAGTCAAACCAACCGGAGAAAGCCGCCAATCTAGTTAGGGAACATACCTTGCGATTGGAAAAATATATCAGAAAGACCTGGAAGAATTTAGATACCTGAAATTGAAAGTAGAAAGCAGAAATGAATACAAATTCCAAAACAGCACACGATACATTAGCAAAAAAAAGCACTGATGCAGATATAGTATCAGGGGGACATTTGGTTGCCAAAGCCCTCCGTAATGAGGGAGTGGACACCATTTTCACCCTATGTGGAGGCCATATCATTGATATTTATGATGGTTGTATCGATGAAGGTATCAAAATTGTGGATGTTAGGCATGAGCAGACAGCAGCTCACGCAGCCGATGGTTATGCCCGGCAAACTGGTAAATTGGGGTGCGTGGTAACGACTGCTGGACCAGGTTGTACAAATGCCGTAACGGGAGTTGCAACTGCCTTCAGGTCTGAAAGCCCAATTCTGCATATTGGTGGGCAATCATCCCTGACCCAGCACAAAATGGGTTCATTACAGGATCTGCCTCATGTGGACATGATGACCCCCATTACCAAATTCGCCTCGGGTGTGTTTTCCACCGAACGAATTGCTGACATGATTTCCATGGCCGCAAGAGAATGCTTTACTGGTGCTTATGGTCCAAGTTATCTGGAAATTCCCAGAGATATACTTGATGCCGAAATCCCCTTGAGTCAGGCCAGAATGCCGGAACCCGGAAGCTATCGAGCTTCTGTCAGGTCAATAGGTGATCCGGATGATATTGAAAGAATGGCTGATATTCTGGTCAATGCCGAAAGGCCGGCAGTATTGTTTGGACAGCAGGTATGGGCTTCCAATTCCCACCATGAGTGCATTGATTTCGTCAAAGCTCTTGAAATCCCTGCTTATATGAATGGGGCAGCCCGAGGGATGATGAAACAAAGTGATCCCCATTGCTTTGATAGAACGAGATCAGATGCCTTCAAGGGTGCAGATGTCATACTGATTGTTGGTACACCATTTGATTTTCGCATGGGTTATGGCAAAAGGATTACTGCCCCCACACTCCTTCAAATTGATCTTGACTATCGAACCGTGGGCAAGAACAGGGATATATCATTGGGAATAGCGGGACATCCGGGTGCCATTCTGTCGGCAGTTGCAAATGCTGCATCGGGACGAATGAAAGCGGGTACAAAACAGCAACGAAAGCAATGGTTGGAGAGCCTGAGGGAAATTGAAAAGACCAAATTGGAAAGGCTTATGCCCTTGTTTCTTTCCGATCAATCCCCGATACATCCTTACAGACTGGCTTGGGAGATTAACGAGTTTCTTGATGAGAATTCCATTTATATCGGAGATGGAGGAGATGTGGTTACCATTTCGGCCCAGGCTGTCAGACCCAGAAACCCTGGACAATGGATGGATCCAGGTGCATTAGGATCCTTGGGTGTTGGAACAGGATTTTCGATGGCTGCAAAACTGGCACATCCGGAAAAGGAAGTGGTTTGCCTCTATGGAGATGGATCCTTTGGAATGACCTCGTTTGACATGGAAACCTCTCAGAGATTTGGAGCTCCTTACCTGGCAATTGTCGGAAACAACTCTGCCATGAACCAAATCAGATACGGTCAGATAACCAAGTATGGTCAAAACAGGGGTGATATAGGAAACAAGCTCGGGGATGTACCATTTGGTAAATTTGGTGAAATGATAGGGGGGTATGGTGAAGAGGTGAGAGAAGCTTCGGAACTCCAACCAGCCTTGCGAAGAGCTAGGGAAGCCATTCACAAAACCGGAAAATGTGCAGTGGTGAATGTATGGATAGATCCCAACGAATACGCCCCGGGTACGAAAGCACAGACAATGTACAAATAACTACAGTCGGATTTGTCGAGGAGATAACAATTTATGAAAGCGCTTGAGGGAATTAAGATACTGGATTTTACCCATGTACAGTCTGGACCGACGTGCACCCAGCTACTTGCTTGGTTTGGAGCAGATGTAATCAAGGTGGAACGGCCGGGAGTGGGTGATGCCACCAGAAAACAATTAGTCGATGTCCCAGGGGCAGATAGCCTGTATTTTACCATGTTGAACCACAACAAGCGTTCAATAACCTTGAATACAAAGAACGAGGTTGGTAAGGAAGTTTTGACGAAGTTGATCAAGGAATGTGATGTTTTAGTAGAAAATTTTGCACCAGGTGCTTTGGACCGTATGGGTTTTGGTTGGGAAACCATCCATCAATTGAATCCCAAAATGATCATGGCTTCGGTTAAAGGATTTGGACCAGGCAAGTTCGAGGACTGCAAGGTTTACGAAAATGTTGCTCAATGTGCCGGAGGTTCTGCTTCGACAACGGGATTTAATGATGATGTACCATTGGTGACGGGAGCACAAATTGGTGATTCTGGTACTGGTTTGCATTTGGCACTTGGAATTTGTGTTGCCCTGATCCAAAGGCAAACAACCGGAAAAGGGCAGAAGATACTTGCCCCAATGCAGGATGGAGTACTAAACCTTTGTCGTGTAAAATTAAGGGACCAGCAGAGGTTGGACAAGGGTCCCTTGACTGAATATTCCCAGTATGGGAAAGGAATTCCATTCGGTGATTCAACACCTCGTGCCGGTAATGACTCTGGAGGTGGACAGCCAGGTAGAATACTTAAATGCAAGGGATGGGAAAATGATCCCAATGCCTATACCTACTTTATTACCCAAGCCGCTGTCTGGCCTAGGGTATGTGATCTCATTGGCAAGCCCGAATGGAAGGAAGATCCCGAATTTGCCACTCCTCCTGCAAGACTACCCAAGTTGGATTTGATTTTCGATACGATTGAGCAATGGACCATGACCAAGACAAAGTTTGAGGTCATGGATGAATGTAACCCACTTGATATTCCCGTTGGTCCGATTCTTTCGATGAAAGAACTGGCTGAAGATGAGGGGCTGAAGAAAACCGGAACAATAGTCGAAGTTGATCATCCCGAGAGAGGAAAATACTTGTCAGTTGGATGCCCGATCAAGCTATCCGACAGTCCTGTTGAGGTGGTACGTTCCCCCTTGCTAGGTGAGCATACCAGTGAAATTTTAACCGAGGTGTTGGGTTACTCAGGGGATGAATTAAATCGGATTCAGGAATCGGGAGCTGTTGGATAAAAAAATTTAGGAATTTCATAGTGAAAACATTGGGACGGATTTAATGAAATTAATTGTGATGGGACAACAGGCTTTTGGGAAAGCCGCCTTGGAGAAAATATTGGCAGATGGTGTCGATGAGGTTGTCGCAGTTTATTGTGCTCCCGATAAACCCAATCGCCCCATAGATCCATTGAAAGAAATGGCCTTGGAGAAAGGCATTACGGTTTATCAACCCGCAAATTACAGGGATTCAGATACCCTGGATCAAATGAGAAGTTTGAAAGCCGACTTGATGATAATGGCATATGTAATCCTGTTTGTTCCCGAGGAGGCAAGGGATATTCCGGAAATGGGCTCGATATGTTTTCATCCCTCGCTTCTCCCCTTGCATCGAGGACCAAGTTCCATCAATTGGCCCATAATCTGGGGTTCTGAAAAAACCGGCTTTTCCTGGTTCTATCCCACAGATGGATTGGATGAGGGAGACATTCTCATGCAATGGGAGTGTCCCATTGGTCCGGATGATACTTTGGGAGATGTTTATTTCAAAAAGATTTTCCCAGCAGCAATAGATTCCGTCTCAAATGTTTGCAGCCTTTTCAGAGGGGGGAACCCTCCAAGGAGCACCCAAGATGAATCCAAGGCCACCTACGAATCTTGGTGTACCAAAAAGGATGCCGAAATTGATTGGAACGAATCCGTACAAATTGTTTATAATTTGATTAGGGGAACCAATCCCCAACCAGGAGCTTGGACAACCAGGGAT
>CAZHIL010000054.1:0-1704 GCA_964532985.1 uncultured Albidovulum sp.
CTTATTGAAATTCTAGTAAGAACAACTTTGATAGGGAATTTGTTTCAAATAATTTCTGGGTTGAGATTGATAGGATATAATTTTATCGGGGGAATGTATGCCTGATGTCGTGATAGTTTACTGGAGGGACATACCTGCACAGGTAATTGTAGGTAAAGGCCGTAGAGCCAGCAAGGTACAACTTGCCGAAAGGTTTGAACAAGCAATAGATCGATGTGCCATGAAAACCGAAATTGTTGGTACTGATGATTATCTGGCCGAATGGCGAAAATCCTCTATGGGATCGATTGAAGGTGTCCCTGATGAAATTGCCAAAAAAATAGCCACTGATATTGAAGATGGTTTTGATAATGAAAAATTGAAGGTTTTAATTGCAAATAACGGTTGGGAAAATTGAAATTAAGGCAATTTCAGTACACTTAAGTCTATGTGTGGGAGAAATTAATGGTGGAAACCCAAGTCCAAAATACCAGATTGCATGAATTACTAAAGGGATATTCCCTTGAGGTTATGCCCAGGACAGCTGCCAAGATTAGTGATTTCAGGCAATTTTTTCATCAAGATACCTTGATCTATATTGCCCATATTGAGGGAACCCCCATCAGTGAAATGCTGGATACAGCCAAAAGACTCAAAGGTGAGGGTTTTGCAATCATGCCTCACATTACGGCCAGAACGATAAGCAATTCCAACGAATTAGAAACTATCCTGAAAATGTATAGGGATAATGCAGGGGTGGATTCCGCCCTGCTACTTGCTGGAGGGGCCAAGGAAGTAAATGGGGATTTTGATAGTTCCATGGCACTTTTGAAAACAGGTTTATTCGATAAATACGACTTCAAGAACCTGCATTTTGCAGGTCATCCAGAAGGCAATACTGATATTGACAAGAATGGTATGACCGAAAATGTTGACAAAGCGCTGGTCTTCAAGAAAGACTATTCAAATCTGACAGATGCCAGTGTTGCTCTCACAACGCAATTTTCATTTGATGGCAACGTGGTAATAAATTGGGTCAGGAGAATTGGTGAAATGGGTATTGATCTTCCTGTTTACGTTGGTGTGGCAGGACCCACGAAATTACAGACACTGATTAAATTTTCACTCGCCTGCGGTGTGGGACCATCTATGAAAGTTCTGAAAAAAAGAGCCCGGGACATTTCCAAATTGCTGGTTCCCTACGAACCAACCGAGGTCTTGCAGCAATTGAATTATATTTTGACTTCTCAACCAAATAGTCAAATCAAGGGAATGCATTTTTTTCCCTTGGGGGGTATCAAAGCTACATCTAAATGGATAATGGAGAATCAGTGAGTTTTCCTTTGTATGTGGGAGGAATAGTTGCATAGAACAGTCGTAGAATCCAAAACCAGATCAACCATTATCGGTTTCGAGGAACCCTTTTGTGTGATTGGAGAACGAATAAACCCAACAGGCAGAAAATTATTGGCTGCCGAATTGGAAGCCGGCAATTTTTCTACCGTTGAGAAGGATGCCATTCAGCAGGTTGAATGTGGTGCAAACATGTTGGATGTTAATGCAGGGGTTGTATATAATTCGAACCCCAATCCCAATGAAACCGAGCCACCCCTACTCAAGAAGTTGATAAAACTGGTTCAAGATTTGGTCGATGTTCCAATATGCATTGACAGTTCTGTTCCTGAAGCACTCGCAGCGGGATTGGAGGTTTGTGAAGGCAGACCC
>CAZHIL010000055.1:0-3111 GCA_964532985.1 uncultured Albidovulum sp.
CATCAGGAAGGTATCAGGGTTTTCATCATCAAAGGTAATCATGATGCTGGTTCGGTAATAACAGGTCAACTCATCTTCCCTGATTCTGTAAAGATATTTTCGATCAAGGCCGAAACAGTAAATATGACCAAAGGTGATTTAAATATTGCCATCCATGGGGTTAGTTTTCCGAATAGACCAGTCCCGGAATCTCTTGTACCCAAATTTCCAAACCCAAATCAGGGCATGTTTAACATTGGAATGCTCCATACAAGCCTCGGAGGTGCCCAAGGTCATGATACCTATGCACCAAGCAACATTAATGAATTACAACAGGTTGGATACGATTACTGGGCTTTGGGACATATTCACAAACAATCTTGTCACAAGGGAGAAACGACTGTCGTAATGCCAGGAATCCCGCAGGGTCGTAACATAGGTGAGGACGGTGAAAAAACCGTTTCCCTGGTTTCAGTTGATGAAACCGGCATTACGGATTTACAACAGGTATCTCTTTCGGTTTTGCAATTTGAAAGAGTGGAGATTGATGTTTCAGATATAACCGAATGGAGAGAACTGGTCGTAACAACCCACAAGAGTATTCAACAATTAATGCGAACCCTTTCCCATAAAATTTATGTCTTGCGGTTAAACTTGCTTGGTACAACTGACCTGAATTGGAGGATCAGAAGAGATTCCGGAATTCTGCTGGAGGAAGCACGTAGAATAGTCGATGACAACCATGAATTCTGGATTGAGAAAGTGGAGATCAATACCCAGGGCAAGGCAATAAATGATAATAATAAGGCTTATGTTGGTGCTTTGGCTAATCTGGCATTTTTGGAAGACACTGAAATTCCCCATTCAGTACTTAAGGAAATTGAAGACTATACCGAGACTATCTTAAGAGCTCTTCCAGCCTCTTCAAAAAAGGTTTTAGGAGAAACTGAAGATGATAAAAACAAAATTGTTGAAGAACTTTTGAAGGAAGGGATTTCAGATACTCTTGCATACCTGAGAAATCCGGATTCAGAGGCAAGGCAATGAGATTAAACAAGTTGCACATGTCCAAGTACGGAATGTTTTCCGGCAAGGTTCTGGATTTCGGTGAAAGTGTATCGGGGAAGTCAGACTTTCATATCATATTTGGTCTGAATGAATCGGGTAAAACCACCTCCATGGAAGCCTGGCTTGATTTTCTATTTGGAATAAAACGCGGTTCACCCTACGGTTTCAAGCATTCAACCGCAATGGAAATCCTGGCCACATTGGAAAACGACAACACATTGGTAGAGTATAAAAGGATCAGAAAAACCAAGGATTCTCTGCATGACATGGATGATGAAGTTGTATCAGAATCGGTATTGAATGCCCTGTTGGGTGGATATACCCGTCCAGATTATGAAATTCTTTTTACAGCCAACGATCAAACGCTTGAAAAGGGTGGAAATGAAATCCTGGCAAGCAAGGGAGATTTAGGGAAATTGTTATTTTCTGCCAGTGCCGGAATGGCTGACCTTAGTGAAAGACTTGAAGAATTACAGTTGAACAATGACCAGTTCTACAGGAAAGGCACATCCAAAAACCAGCTTAAGCAAATCAAGGACAAATTGGACAAGCTGAAGGTGGAATGGCAGGAAAAGGACAAGGGAGCTACCGAGTATAAAGCGTTGTTGAGGAATTACAAAGAGGCTCAAAGTAATCTTGACCTTGCCAGTAAATCATTGGGAAAAACAAAAACCGAACTGGCTCAGGTGGGAAGGAAAATAGATGCATTGAGATGGGTTCGTTCCCTGTCAGACATACAGGATGAGTTGGGGGATTTCAAAGAATTGCCCATACCCCCTCAGAATTGGAGAAAGATTCTGGATGACTGGAATCAGGAAATGATCGAAGCCAATAGCCGTTTGGATCAGTTGGCCAAGGAAATCCAGCGAAAGGAAAACACATTAAGTGCGAATGTAATTGATGAAAAGGCCCTTGATCTGGAATCCAGGGTCTTCAAAACCAAGGCCCTTGAAGCATCCTATAAATCAGTAATCAAGGACCTTCCTCGAAGAACCGACAAAAAAAACGAACTGAGTACAGAAGTATTGAATCTGACTGACCGGCTTGGGCTGGAATACAGTTATGACAATGAAAGCCTGAAATTGCCAGATTCGGCTACTATTGGCTTGTTACGGGACCTGATGCAGGAAAATTCAGGCATAGAAGCGAAATATCAGACTTCCCGAGACGAACTTGAAAAGGCCACCGAGGAGATGGACTCCATCCAAGCCCAACTTGATCAGGCAGGTGGCCTGGAACAGGAAATAGTGACAATTGAATCAGTATTGCGGGAAATCAGGAAGAATGATCCCCGAACACTACTTCAAAATGTTTCCAAAGACATTCTGGATATTGAAGGTGAAATAGAAACTGGTTTGCATAAATTGCTCCCCTGGAAAGGTGATTATCACGTACTGCAAGATTTGAGTTGCCCGTCAAAACAGGAAATCGGATTGAAGCAAAAGCAATTCGAGGAGACCAATAGGGAATTCCGCGAAGCCAAGGCAAGAAGGGAAAATCTGGAACAGGAAATAAGGAAAATCGAAAATTCCCTAAACGAGATGGAATCTGAAGAAGTTACCCTCGAAGACTTGGCAGAATCAAGAAACAGACGTGAGAATCGTTGGGCAGAACACAAGAAAATCTTGGATATTGCGACTGCAGAACAATTCGAATTGGCTATGAGAAGTGATGATCAAGTTACCACTAGGTCATCAGACCAAAAAGCAAGCAAGGTTGTGAGATCTGATAGGCAAGCAAAAAGCAAGGAACTGCATGATCGACTGGATCTCGAAAAACAAAACTGCATGGATCTGGAAAAGGAAATCGAAACACAGATTGCTGCCAGAAATAGCATGTTTGCAAGTTTTCCCGGTTTGGAAAGCATGCAAACCACCGATGAATTTATCAATTGGCTTGAGCATCGTAACGAAACCCTGGGGTCAGTACGAAAACTTCAAACACTCCAGACCAGAAGGAATTATTTTGAAGAAGAAGCGAAACGATTGCAGGTTACCCTTATACATGCCCTGAAAGAAGCAAAAATCGACTGTAAGGATTATTGGAATTTGGAAACCTTGGTTA
>CAZHIL010000056.1:0-8751 GCA_964532985.1 uncultured Albidovulum sp.
GCCTGAAAAACAAGATCATCAGACTGAAGTGAAATTGCTTCCGCGTTCACGCCTCGCTCCTTAGCTCTCTCAAAAGCGATCAAGTTTATTAAGCTCTCGCCTGTAATTGTATCAGCTTCTGCAAAAGTAATAACATCATCCGCAAGCGCCACTGAACCAATGACGATTGAGCTGACAATGAGGGCGATCATCGTTCGGACTTTTCTCAAGTAAACCATTTTTAACTCCTTTACGAGGCCTATTGATTTGTAAACATCCATCAAGAATTCAACGCATGACCTCAAAGCGCATCGTTTTGATGTTTAAATTGCATCCCACGATTCAATTAATGTATTCACATTACGTTATCTTGCATTTTTTTACAATACAAAATAACAACTTATGCAAAAGCTGAAAAAATATCCATCTTTAACCACTTTGTTCTGTTATTATTCGAATTAATAAAAGAATTTTAATGCATACTCTTGTGCAGTTTCGAAACAGCTGGAGCCCATTCTGACAACCATGAAGTTTCTTTTCCAATGGATTTAAAAGCGCCCCAAACAGTAAGTACAACACTATCCAGAACGGGCACGCCAGTTTTTTCCTCAACAATGCGGGCAATGCCCGCCCCTGCTAAGTTGGTACATAAAATAACCACGGCTTCTGCACCCTCGTTTATAACTTCTTCAACTGCGCAAGAAATTTCAATCTCAGAAATTTCCCCAAAACTAAAGTTATCAGTCAAATCAAAATGCCGTTCAGAAACACATTCGAATCCTTCTAATCTAAAATTCGCGATTATCTTTTTTTGTATTGACCCAACGTATGGTGTGACAAATCCTATATTAGTTACTTTAAGTGCCTTGAGCGCTTCTAAAATTGACAGGGAAGCTGTAACAACCTGGCACCCAGTTCTTTTGTAAATCTCTTCGGCTAGGAGACGATCCCGATCTAAACCCAACCAGGATGCAGACGTACCATTCCAACCAATTACACTAGGCTTTACATGTGATAATAGGTCAAAGCCTCTGAGTATATTTTCATCCTGAAATTGCGACAAACTTCCAGGATCATCATCTATCCAAAGAACTTCAACTCTGCCAAAATGTATCGATGTATCAGTCTGCGATCTGGCTAACTCATAACACCAAGGCTCCACTACAGAATTCGAAGATGGTGTAAGCATTGCGATACGTATTTTTCGCATATTTCAAACCTTAAAAAGTTCAAATAATGTTTATCTTCTCAATGGAATGGAAAGTGAGGCTATGAAATCTTCTAATTCGTTGCCTATTAGGCGCATATGCGACCGAGCGGCCTCCATAGCTAATTTGTCATCACCCTCATTTACGGCGTTTAGAATCTCTAAGTGCTCGCTTAGCGTCGCACGCATTCGACCTGGCTGATACGTTACACGCATTCTGTATGGAGACAGTCGACGCCTTAACCTGTGTGCTTGCCCAGCCAAAAATTGTGTATGAGCGGCAGAATATAGTTGATCATGAAATTTCAAATTCACATTATAGAATTCTTTATGATCGCCACTTTCAAAGGTACTTTTCAAATGCTCATGGGTAGCAATCATACCAAGTTTATCATCTTGTGTGGCACGTCGCGCTGCTAATTGGGCGCACATACCCTCCAAAACTGCCATAAGTTCAAACATTTCGATCAGCATCGAAACTGACACTTGCGATACTTCAGCACCTTGCCTACCAGCATTTTCAACCAACCCAATTGCTGTCAATGCACGAATTGCCTCTCTTACGGGTGTACGAGAAACTCCAAACTTATTTGCTAAAACTGTCTCGTCTAATTTTTCACCAGGTAGTATTATCCCATCGACTATCATCTGCTCAATTTTATTCATCAAAACTTCTGCGCGGGTACTTTTCCTAACTGCTGACTGCTGAATGTTCATAGGATGATCTTTTGCACTAAATTATTTCATTCTTAGAGAGGATTTTATTAAAGATACAACATTTACAAAAAAAGAACTAGCCAAAGATTTATTTGAAGTCTAATAATGAATGCGGATTTTTAAATTTTGTATACAATAGGGAATTTATTATGGATTTAATGCTAAAGGGGAGTACTGCTTTAATTACCGGCGCGTCAAAGGGAATAGGTGCAGGACTTGCAAAAGTATTAGCAAAAGAGGGTTGTAACTTGCATCTAGCTGCAAGAGATGGTGAAGCAATGCAGACTTTGGCGCGTGATTTAACAAGTAAATTCGATATTTCTATTCGCGTGCACGAAGCAGATCTGAGTAGCAGCAAATCAATGCAAAAGCTTGATCAGGCAGCCGGTGATTATGACATTTTATTTAACAACGCTGGAGATATCCCATCTGGGGATATTGAAGAAGTATCCGACGAAGCTATTCGTGAGGGCTTCAATTTAAAGGTATTCGGATATATCACATTGTCGCGAGCGTTTTTGATTAGGCGGAAAGGCAAAAGTGGCGTTATTGTAAATGTCATTGGAAATTCTGGAGAGAATTGGGACGCAGCATATTTCGCAGGATCGACCGGGAATGCAGCTTTAATGTCTTTCACTAAGGCTTTGGGTGGAAGAAGTCTAAATTATGGAATCAGGATTGTAGGCGTAAATCCTGGACCGGTTGCGACCGATAGAATGTTGAAAATAATGAAGCGTAAAGCCATAGATATATTAGGCGATGAAGCGCGATGGGAAGAGCTTTATGATCGTTACCCCGGCAAACGTCCTGCAACTGTCAAGGAAGTTGCTGATTTATGTGCTTTTCTAGCTTCGCCTTTAGCAGGATACATTACGGGAACAATTGTAACAATTGATGGTGGCATTGCCGCGCGCGGGTCCGTGATTTAAGTACATTATCCAGGCACAAAGGGCCGGACGGTTGCAAGCCAAGATGCGTTCCTATACCCATCCCTCACTGCTGATCATCGACGAGACCGGCTTTCTGCCGATTACCCCGGGTGAGGCCAGCCTGTTTTTCCAGCTGGTCAATGCCCGCTACAAAAAGGGGGCCATGATCCTGACTTCCAGCCTGGGGTTTGCCGACTGGGGCGAGATGTTCCGGGATCCAGCACCAGGCAATCTGGATAAGATGCTTGCGAACCCTGGCTGGACCGGCCTTGGTAATCCCCTGGTCGTAATCCATCGACCCGCTGCTCCAGGGAGACTATGAAAAAATTGAATTTTAGGTTGCTTGAGTTCTTTTTCCCGATCACAAAATATCGATTTTCCTGACCAATATCCGGAACATTTTACCGACCAAAATCCATTTCAGGTCATACCACCATCAAAAACTGTCCATTGTTCACCAAAAGCACCTGACTGAAGGCCAATATTGGCCGCAAAACACCAAAAACACTCTCGTCCCCGGAAAAAATCACATACCAATCCCTTGAGCCTCCTTCCGGGCCCGACAATACGCAACAAATTCCTCAACACCCGCTTGAAATTGTAACACAGGGCCATCAGGTTGAATTCACTACGGCATTTGGCCAATCCACGCATCAGGAAATGATGGACACCCGCCCAGACTTTCAACGTCCCGAAGGGATGTTCAACCAACGAACCACGAAGGCCCATCACCACACCCTTGTCAGCGGCCATCCGCTGGAGACTGTGAAAGTATTCAAAATATCCTTTTCAAAGCATGATCCCCTCTCCCTTAGGTTGCCCCTTTCGCCCGGTTGATGTTTCGGCCAAAAATATTTTTCCAAAACGGCCCTCTTTCCCCTTGCAGGGTTTTGCATCACCTGGAATCACCTTGTAAAATTAGTCCTGATTTCCCTTGCCAAGAGATGTTTTTCATCTTTTCGAAAGGAAGGACAAACAATGTCGAATCGACGTTATCAGGAGGTTTAAGGGATAGGTATGTGATTTTTTCCGGGGACGAGCGTGTTTTTGGAGTATTTTGACCAAAACCGGCCTTCAGACTGGTGGTTTTGGTAGACCATGTGATGTTTTTTGGGATGGCTTGGCATGAAGTCGATTTTGACCGAAAAATGATCCAGATTCTGGTCAAATGGACCGGTATTTTGTGATCGGGATTTAGAGCTTCAATAACTGGATAGTGAATTCCTTCACAGTCTCACAGGCCATCCTGCTGCTTTGCATTCTGGTGATTTTTTCTCTTATGCTTTGGCAAGACCACTTAATGCCCCTTTGTTATTCAAGGGTAATGATTTTATCCACACCGATGTAATTCCGGCAAACAATTAACAACATAGATAAAATCTATTAGCAGTAAAATAAGTAGTATCGTTGGTCATTGGAACATCAATGTGAATGAAAGTTCCCTGATTGGGATAGAATCAGACATCTCCATGTAATTGATTAAGTACTTTTTTTACATTCAATCAACTCAGGGGTATACGATCATGATCCTCTGAGTCTTGGTAAATTGAAGATAGTCTTGAATATGACTCATCAATTCGCTTTCTTTGCGAACCGAGCTTATTTTCCATACCAGTAGACAACTCATCAATTGAGCGACATTCCCAGTAATGGTTTTTTCTCGAATAATTGCCGTTATGGATACGGAAAACTTCACTTAGAATCTTGAGATCATGGGGTATATGGAATGCATCCCGTGTATCAATATATCCATAGAGGTAGTAAAAATTGTCAAAACCAGACCAAGTAATTGCAGAGAGGCAGAGGGAACATGGTTCATGCGTTGATAAAAACAGGCAATCCCTAGGGCTTGGTCTTTGTTCCCTTGGTAACTTAAAATATCCGTTAAGAGTTGATATTTCCCCATGAAAAAGGGGATTCTGTGTTTCCTTGTTTGTTTCGGCAATTACCAGGGAAAGGTCATCTTTTCGTAATATTGCTGCACCGAAAATCTTATCTCCAAGAGCAACCCCAATTTCGGTCAAAGGGATAATATCGAATTCAATCACGTCCAAAAAACGCTTTGCAAGTTCTATATCGGTGAAGTCTTTCATTCCAACCCCTACTTGTGAAAGCATCAATTAAAATAAATTAAATTCATTAATGAATTCTACTAAAAAAGAGGAGGACCCAACAGGTGAATTTTATCCTGTCAGAAAAAATGTCTCGGTCGGTCCTATTAGTAAATTCCCAAGCGTCCCTAGTGTTGATTTACAAGGGTACATTAAATGCCGCAGTTCTGCTGCGAATAATTGATTTTCTGTTGTACCCCTTGTGTTTACCCTTATTGCGTTTTTTCTTAGTAGGCCGGGTTGGAACAGAACTATCTCCATTAGAATTCAACAAATGATCAATGGCATTCCATATTACCTTATCCGCAGGTGTAATAAGATTGAGCGCCGCTCCTTCCGCACCAGCTCTGGCCGTTCTGCCAATACGGTGAATGTAATCTTCGGCACGATGTGGCAGGTCATAATTGATGACATGTTCAATATGAGGAATATCCAATCCTCGGGCAGCCACATCTGTTGCCACAAGAATACGATATTTTTTGCTGCGAAAGGCAGCGATTACGCGATCACGCTTGTTCTGGCGCAAATCTCCATGAATAGCGTCGGCGCTGTGACCTTCCCTCGAAAGTTTCTTGGCCATTTTTTCAGTGCGATATTTGGTCTTTACGAATAATAAAACCGATCCTTGGCGTTCATCAAGCTGTGTAAGCAGATTTGGATATTTATCCGCTTCGCTTACCTTGAGTATATCCTGTTTGATCGTTGCTGGGGGTGATGACATGGCACTAACTGAAACCCGGACAGGATTGTTGAGATATTTCTCTGCAATACGAACAATATTTTTGGGTAATGTTGCAGAAAATAGCAAGGTCTGTCGTTTGGTTGCCATATATTTCATGACATTATCAATTTGAGGGCTGAAGCCCATATCCAGCATCCGATCCGTTTCATCGAGCACCAGAAAATCTGTATCCTGAAGCATGAGACTGCCACGTTTTAGATGGTCATTGATCCGACCAGGGGTGCCAACGATAACACGTGGATGGTTTTTCAGTTGTGTTAGCTGCTTTGACAAAGACTCTCCGCCAATCAGCAAGGCTGATTTGATCCTCGATTTTTTCCCCAACATTGCTTGTAGTTGTGTCATAACCTGTGTTGCGAGCTCTCGAGTCGGCGTCATAACCAAAGCTGTGCCTTGAGGCTTGGATAACAGCCTTGCTACCAACGGTATCCCGAAAGCTCCCGTTTTACCGGTTCCTGTTTGGGCTGACCCCAAAATATCTTTGCCTTTTAATGAAAGCGGAATTGCTTTTGCCTGAATGGGTGTGGGTTCATTGAATTGCATTCGCTCCAATGTATGTATCAGAGCTTCAGGAAGCCCCATTTCTTTGAAAGTCATCATGTTTGTTTCTATACCACAGATTAGCTCACGCCAGTGTCACCACATGACAGCTCGTCTGATTTAAAAGATTAAAAGTGGTGTGTGATTTTAGGCATCGTCTCGCAGTTGAATATGAACTGCAGCAGTTTTGCCTTTATTAATAACCACTTCGAAAGAAACTTTTTGCCCTTCATTTAGCTGATGAAGACCAGCTTTTTCCAATGCGCTGATATGAACAAAAACATCCTTGGAGCCATCATCAGGAGCGATGAAGCCATAACCACGGGTTGTGTTGAAGAATTTTACTGTACCGTTTGCCATAATATTATCCTTTGCAGTTAGATTGTTAAAGAGTATTTGTCCGGAACAAACCACACCATGCAGTTCTCCAGTTCACTCTCATTCAAACGCTTAGGATCGACAATTTAGGGAAGATCTTCAAGGCCCCCTTATCAGGGGCGTGTCATTGTTTAATGACATTATTCTAGCAAGAGCAAAAAAAACTCAGGAGTTCAAATTGAGTTGAATCCCTCAGAATACAAGTATTTCAATTAAATTTACTGCTTAATGAAAAAGGTGAAATGGAATTTAAAACTTGCGGAATTTACTAAATTGATTGTGATGATTATTTATGCAAACCCACTGTAGGGATTTAATATTGGCAGTTCTGATACCGCAAGATTTGTACCTAACCTTGTTTTTGGGGTCTCAATATGTAAAAAAGGGAATTATATACCTTAGTAACTTTTTCCCTCTCATTTTTCAAACTCTATATCATAATCCTTAACCAACAAATCCCCAACTCATCAGGGCTTAATGGTATATTAATTTTCTCTCTCAATTCTCCCACACTCGGCTGGTAAGAATTGTCTGGGAGTTTTACTTTAATTCTATTAGGGTGTGGACTCAATTAATTGTTGTCTTGTCATTTTACGCAGCAAGTATCGTGATACAGTTAGCATCACGGTCGAGAGGTAATTGCGGGCCCGCTTGTCATAGCGGGTTGCCACGCGCCGGAATTCCTTGATCAGGCCGAAGAAACGTTCGATCCTGTTGCGGCTTTTGTAAAGGGTCATGTCAATCACCCAGGGGGGGGGTCCTGTTGGCCTTTGGCGGAATTGCCACTAGCCCCCTTGCCGCCTTGATACGGTCCAAGATGTCGTCACTGCCATAGGCCTTGTCGGCGATGACGGTTGTTCCGGGCGACAGGCCGGAAAGAAGCCTTCCCGCTTGGGTGTAATCAACACGCTGGCCCGGTGTCAGATGCATGACAACAGGGGTGGCATTGCCGTCCGTCACCACATGGATCCTGGTGGTCAATCCGGTCCTGCTCCTGCCCATCTCCCGTGGTTTGCCATCCAGACAGGAAGACGCATCACCATCGGGATCATCGTCATCATTTCCACGGGCCAAAGACAAAAGATCCTCCATGATCCGGGACCAAGTGCCGTCTGTCACTACCTATTTAAAAATAACCAATACTAGCGATTTAAAAGTGCACCACTTTTGAGCCACAAAAAAGGGTATGCGATTTCATCGATTGTTTCCTTGTGTCCCTGATCTGGGTCGTCCCCTTTTTTTCGGTGGTGGTGGCGGGACCAGGGACTCGTTGGTCCTGCCAGTGGGCAGTATCTTATTGAGAAGCTGCTACTTCCATGTCTATCAATTCATAACGCCTGCTCAACATCAAAACCTCCATCGTGTATATTCGTCAACATGAAACCATAACATATTTTGAATTGTTTGGGTACACACCCTAGTTGAATGGTATTAGAATACCGATGGAATTTCACCTGATTTGGATGAAACTTCAAAAAGTTGTTGGGCATACTCAGCCTCGGATCTCCGACAAATCATAAACCACTTAGTTTCAGATTCAAACCAGAAAGCAACAGCAATCTGTCCAAATCTGGTCCGCCGAAATGTCCCCTTCCTCATTTTATCCCTGTTTAGATCGATTGGGGTGTTCTTGGCCAGAACCTCTCTGATAAAATTTCCTTCTATTTCAAAAACCGAACGCAAATCACTGATATCCCATATGAGGGTATCTTCTTCACCCATCCTGTGATTCAGATCTTCGAGCAGTTCCCCTACCCGTTCAAGAGGTACAAACAATAGCAATTCGTCTGGTGACATCCAGGCAATTGAAATTTGATCTTCGGTGCTGATTTTTCCCCGGACTGGTACCTTTACCCCGGTTACCTCGACAATTGCATTTTGCAGCGTTTTTGACTTGAGATCTCCACGAAACAATATCATCCCGATATCATCGAGCAAGTTTAGTTTGGGAGTATTTCCAACAGTCGATTTAGCCATTTGTATCTTACCTAATCCGAATTATAGGCAATGTGGCTGACAATTTTGGCCTTGACCATTTTATTGCCACAGTTGAATTTAATTACTTCTCCCATTCTTTCTGTTCCTCGTTCAACTAGCCCCATTGCTATTGGCCGTTTCAGGATCGGTGAATAATAGGTGGAAGTTACC
>CAZHIL010000057.1:0-4392 GCA_964532985.1 uncultured Albidovulum sp.
CTGTTTTTGACGATTTTTACCCTTTTTGGAATAGCTTCATGGAAAAACAGAAAATAAATCAGCCAAAATAATACATAATGAAATACTTAAAGGTGTGACTTATGTTTCAGGCTCTAAGGTAATTTTAGCTCCAATTATAAAGCATAAAGAAAATGAGTGAAGCAACAAACTTCAAACTTTCATCAGCACCCATCCAAAATGCCTTGATCTGTGTTTCCGACAAGACTGGGTTGATTGAATTCGCCCAAGAACTCCAAAAGAGATCAATAAGAATCCTGTCAATCGGGGGAACTGCCAAGTTTCTACGAGAGTCCGGAATTGCAATAAGCGAAATCACGGATTACACCGGGTTCAAGGAAATCATGGGTGGTAGGGTTAAGACACTTCATCCGCTGATCCATGGGGGAATACTTGCTAGAAGGGGTCAGGATGAGAAAGTTATGCAGGAACATGGCATTATTCCCATAGATCTTGTCGTGGTAAATTTTTATCCGTTTGAAGCCGTGGTATCCAATCCTGAAGTCACCTTGTTCGATGCCATTGAAAATATTGATGTAGGTGGCCCAGCCATGATCAGGGCTGCTGCCAAAAATTGCAAGCATGTAACGGTTGCTGTCGACAAGGAAGATTATGACCTTATTCAGGTCAGTATGAATAATAATTCCGGTACTGTCGACGCGGAAACAAGGTATGCCCTTGCTGTCAAGGCATTCGAGTATACGGCAAATTACGATGGCATTATTGCCAATTTTCTTGGTCGTTTAAATCCACAAGACAATCCTCGGTCAATTGATGGATTTCCACCTGTTTTGAATCGAAGATGGTACTATCGTCAAGGTATGAGGTATGGAGAAAACCCTCATCAGAAATCTGCATTTTATGTTGAAAAGAGTATCCCCTCTGGGAGTATTTCCAATGCAAAACAACTTCAAGGCAAGGAACTGTCCTACAATAATATTGTTGACACCGATACAGCCATTGAATGTGTACGCCAGTTTGATGAAGCACCCACATGTGTGATAGTTAAACATGCCAATCCGTGTGGTGTTGCCATTTCTGATAAATTAACTGATGCATACGACAAGGCATATTCAGCCGATCCCGAATCTGCTTTTGGTGGAATTATTGCCTTCAATCGAGAGCTTGATGAAGAGACATCCAAGGAAATACTCAAGCGGCAATTTGTTGAAGTAATTGTAGCACCATCCATATCCGAACCTGCCAGGGAGGTACTTGCCATCAAGGAAACGATAAGGGTTTTGGCTTGTGGTCAATGGCCTTTGGATTCGGATTACATGACTTACAAGCAGGTATCCGGAGGGATGTTGGTTCAGGAATCAGACTCACAACTGTTCAAGGAATTGAAGGTTGTAACCAAAAGAAGTCCCAGTACAAAGGAAATGGCTGATCTTCAATTTGCATGGCAGGTTGCAAGGATGGTCAAGTCCAATGCCATTGTCTATGCCCGGGACAAGATGACCATTGGAATCGGGGCTGGTCAAATGAGCCGCATAACCTCGTCACGTGTTGCTGGTATCAAGGCACGGCAAGCCGGACTGAACATCAAGGGAGCAGTAATGGCTTCAGATGCGTTTTTTCCTTTCCAGGACAGTATAGATAATGCAGTTTCCGAAGGCATCACGGCAGTGATCCAGCCAGGTGGTTCAGTACGTGATGCCGAAGTAATTGAGGCTTCCAACAAGCATGGCATGGCAATGATTTTCACCAGTATCAGACATTTCAGGCACTAGGTCGGTTTTCAGGTATTGAGGTTTTCATCGCCATCGGACTTGACCCAGTATAACAGAATCAAGCCAATCAGGGCCAGAAGAATCACCGGTGAAATGCCCAACCGCTGGTCACCAGATATATTGGTTACTACAGCAATCAAAAATGGTGCCAAAAATGAGGTTGCCTTACCGGCCAGGGCATAGAGCCCGAATGCTTCAGTGTACCTACCCTTGATTGCCTGGATTACCATCATAGTACGCGAGGATGCCTGAAGAGTGCCACCAACTGCACCAATTAGGCATCCACAAATCCAAAATGATATATGGGGTAGGGATGAACCTTCCTTTACCGGTATGAATAACACTTCCTCTAAAGATGTGGATAAAATTATCAATCCAGTCAGAATCAAAACAATGATTGATATCAGTATGACAATTTTTGGACCTATCTTTTTGTCGCAATACCCTCCGATTATTGTAGCAATAATACCGAAAACCAAAGCCAATATTCCAAAAATACCCAATTGGGTAATTGACCATCCCAATACTCCTGCGGCATAGATTCCTCCGAAAGCAAATATACCAGCCAGTGCATCCCTATAGAACATGGATGAAAGAAGATAAGCTGCCAGGCTTCTACTCTTTGCCACATTGGTAAAGTTGGCTAAGATGGTCTTTAAATCAGCGCTGACCATCTGGTAAAGGTTGTTGTTGTTACTTCTCACATCATCAGGCATCTGCATTTTATCGGGCCTTACCCACATGAAAAAGGGAATCATGAAAATCAGGTACCAAAAGGCACAAAATGGACCAACAAAGCGGGTACCCTCCCGAATTTCCGGATTCAAGCCAAACAATGGATCAATGTTCAGGTAAGTTTTGCCAGTCTCGGTTTCTGCAAAAAATAGCATCATTATTGCCAACGCAATGATGCCGCCCAAATAGCCAAACGCCCAACCATTGCCTGAAATTTGACCGACATCCCTTTTGGGTCCCAGATCGGGCAGCATTGAATTGGTTATGATCGTGGCAAATTCTATGCCCATAAGACCAATTCCGAAAAAAAGCAAAATCAATACAACCTGACTGGAATTTGGAACCGCCAACCAGAGATAGGCTGATCCGACAATGATCATTAGTGAAAAGAGTATCATCCATGGGTTCTTGGAAGGACGATTGTCGACAACTGAACCCAATACCGGAGCAAACAATGCAATCAGAATTCCTGAAATTGTCAACATCCATCCCCAGTATTCCTGACCAAGGACAGGATCAGTCATTACTTCTGAAACAAAATACGGTCCAAAAATGAATGTTATAAGCAAGGTATGGTATGGCTGGCTGGCCCAGTCAAAAAACATCCAACCCCAAATCCGTTTTTTATTTGTAGCCAAACTCTTTCTCCCTTAGCTAAATTTTCATTAACCAACATAATTTTGATTATTGGTTCAAAGTAAAACCTTAGATATATAATACATTCAAGAACAATTTTGTGATTGCACTTTCTACGGGTTAGAGTGAATCCTGAGTTGATTTAATTTCATGGTTTATATCAATGGGCTGGAAGAATAAGGTTCACAAATTTAAGAATGGCCATAAAAACTCTGCCTGATTCAAGGTAAATACATACAATGCTCAATAGATCATGGAAGCTTTTGTATAGTTCATGTTAAAACCAGGTACATCTGCCCTTGCAGCCACTGCCTGGATGATGGGGGCTGTTATATCCTTCAGCCTGATGGCCTTATCAGGTCGTGAAGCATTGATCCAGCTAGATACCTTTGAACTCATGCTTTACCGATCCCTTTTGGGGATAATAATTATCCTGACCATCGGTGGTATTGCCGGCACCCTCGGGCAAATCAACCTGAGGAACATGAAGTTGCACATCACACGCAATCTGTTTCATTTTGCCGGCCAGAACCTGTGGTTCTACGCCGTGGCGTTAATCCCCTTTGCCCAGTTGTTTGCACTTGAATTTTCCTTTCCGATCTGGGTAGCTCTAGCGGCACCGTTTTTACTCGGTGAGAAACTTACCAAGCCAAGGGTGTTTTCTGCCATTGTCGGTTTTGCTGGTGTCCTGATAGTGACGAGACCCGGTATAGCAACCTTTGATTTTGGAGTGCTAGCAGGAGCACTCTGTGCAATCGGATTTGCGGGATCATACATTTATACGAAAATGCTTACCAGAGTTGCATCTGTAATCTGTATCCTGTTCTGGATGTCGGTCATTCAGGCAATCCTGGGTTTAATGATTGCTGGATTGGATGGCGAAATCCCAATACCAGACCCGGAAACCACGATTTGGGTAGTGGTAATTACTTTTACCGGCTTATCTGCACATTATTGCATCACCAGAGCACTGAAATTGGCTCCAGCGGTAATTGTTGCTCCCCTGGATTTCTTGAGACTGCCATTGATTGCGGTAATTGGAATGCTGTTCTACGGAGAAATTATCGACATTTTCATAATTTCCGGGGCAATCCTGATTGTCTGTGCCAATTATGCGAATGTTCATTGGGAGAACAAACACCAAAAACGAATGCTGGCAACCAATGGGAAATAGTACCAGGCACGAGTATTTACCCGTTTGATAGAAGCTTTTTTTCTTGGTTTAGTGGGGAATCAGATTTGGTACGATGGTTACGACTTCAGGGAAAAG
>CAZHIL010000058.1:0-7141 GCA_964532985.1 uncultured Albidovulum sp.
GTATAAATGGCAGAGTTCACCACAGAATTATATCACCAACATTATCACCCGTTCAGTTCCCTTGAGTCGCTGGCCAAGGCCAACAGGTGGAATTTTAACCGTTTGGATGAGGATTTGATGCTTATGCATATCGAAAGTTCCTGGAGGATACTTTCGATCACCTTGTCCGTTTCACATATCGAGAAGACCATCAGGCTTACGTGCAGTTTTGATCTTAATCCTAGAGAAGGTAGGGAATTGGGCTTGTATCAATTGATCAATAGGATTAATCAACGATGTACTGAAGGTGCATTTACGATTGATCATGATGAAGGGGTTGTCGTATTTCGTAATAGCATCATGTTGATGGAAAGGAATGACCTGGATTGGAAACATCTCAATATTATCCTCAACGAAGCCGTTCAAAATTGTGAAATATATTATCCTTCATTCCAATTGGTCAATTTTGGCAAGGCTGGACCAAACGAAGCTCTGGATATTGTCATATCAGACATTCAGGGTAATGCTTGATAGGAAGACCTTTTTCCCATGGATATAAAATCGCTCCTTTTGGTTGGTTGTGGAAAGATGGGATCAGCCCTTCTAGACGGATGGCTGGATAGGGGACTTCCCAAGGATTCTATCCGAATTATTGAACCATTTCCAAGCAATTGGCTCAAGTCCCAAAACATATCATTGAATTCCACGGTTGATAATTTTGAACCCGACTATTGTGTACTGGCCGTCAAACCACAGTTGATTGACGAGGCTCTTGGACAAATTTGCCATTTGGGCTATCAAAAGACCATTTTCGTATCCATTGTTGCCGGGACAAGGTTTCAAAAATTTGAAACCATTTTGGGGGACCATACACCGGTCGTTAGGGCCATGCCGAATACACCTGCTGCAATTGGTAAGGGTATTTCTGCTCTTGTTGGTAATAGTAATGTCAGATCAGAAGATTTAAAAAAGGTAGAATTATTGTTATCAGCCGTAGGCGATACGGTAAGGATTGACAATGAAGATCTTCTAGATGTGGTGACTGGCGTTTCGGGCTCTGGTCCTGCCTATGTTTTCAATTTGATTGAAACGATGATCAAGGCTGCCGTTGAAGAGGGGCTAGATGGAGATGTCGCTGAAAAATTGGTGATCTCGACTGTAATTGGGGCAGGTGAACTTGCCAGACAGTCCAATGATCCACCTTCCCAGTTGCGAATAAATGTTACTTCACCTAAAGGTACCACGGAAGCAGGTCTTAAATATTTGATGGACAAGGAAAACGGATTGGAGCAGCTCATTGCTCGAACCATTAGGGCTGCTGTCAAGAGAAGCAGGGAATTAGGCAATGGCTGAAATCAAGTTTGATGATTTTTTGAAAGTGGATATACGTGTGGGGCAAATTGAAAGGGCTGAACCGTATCCCGAAGCAAGAAAACCTGCCTATAAGCTTTGGGTTGACTTGGGGGGCGAAATAGGCCTAAAGAAGAGTTCAGCACAGATCACTGCCAATTATACCCTTAATGAATTGGTTGGAAAAAAGGTGCTTGCAGTTGTCAATTTCCCACCCAGACAGATAGGGAGGTTCATGTCTGAAGTACTTGTTCTTGGTGTACCAGATGAAAATAATGAAGTGGTACTTATTTCACCTGACAAGAATGTCGCAAATGGAGGGAGAATGTATTGATGTCCAAGTCTAGAGTTTTGTTTACCAGAATCCTGCCGGACAAAGTCATGGATGAGGCTGATAAACTTTTTGACCTCACGATAAGGGATTCGGCGATACCAATGACTGAGGAAGAAGCGATTCAAAGTCTGGAAGAATATGATGCGGTAGTCCCTACCTTGGGTGATGACTTTAACGCCGGTGCTTTCCCCAAGGTAAATAACCTGCGTTGTAAGATATTGGCCAATTTCGGTGCTGGTTATAACCATATTGAGGTTTCTGCTGCAAAAGATAACGGAGTGACAGTAACCAATACTCCCGGGGCAGTAACCGATGCCACAGCAGATATTGCCCTATCCCTAATCTTGATGACCGCAAGACGAACAGTTGAAGGAGACAGAATCGTCAGAGCCAACCAATGGACTGGCTGGAAGCCAACAGAAATGCTTGGAGCCCATGTTACAGGTCAGACACTTGGTATAATCGGCATGGGAAGAATTGGCAAGGCCATTGCCAAAAGGTGTCAGGCCGGTTTTGACATGAAAGTCATATTTTTCAATCGCTCAAGGGTTACTGATCCTGGAGTGGAAGCTATCCAATTGGATTCAGCAGAAGAAGTTGTTGCTAAGGCAAATTTTGTTGTGGTTGCAGTTCGAAGCGGTCCGGAATCCTATCATCTAATTGATCGAAGTCTTCTTTCTGCAATGCGCAATGATGGGATATTAATCAATATATCACGAGGGGATGTGGTTGACGAGCAAGCCCTGATACAAGCCTTGTCAACCAATCAAATTGCTGGTGCCGGTCTTGATGTCTACGAATTCGAACCGGAAGTTCCGGATGAATTAAAGGCCATGGAAAATGTAGTCTTGCTACCTCATCTTGGAACTTCCGTTCTGGCAGTCAGAGAGGATATGGGGATGATGGTCATAGATAATCTCAAGGCCTATTTTACCGACGGCAATCCTCCCAATAGGGTGGTCTAAGTACCAGCCTTTTCTAAAGAAAATCCCTGTATCGGGCGCACTCCCATTTTACTTCTCTTTTGGGCATTCAAAGCTAGGGAAAGTGAATAAGACGCTGATGCTGTCGTATAGTAGGGAATGCCATCGGCAATGGCTTCAGTCCTGATTGTCTTGCTGTCCCTGATAGTTCTGATGCTGTCAGTGGGATTCATTATCAGTACAACCTGTTCATCCTTCATCAGGTCAAGTATGTTGGGCTTGCCCTCGTAAACTTTCTTGACCCTTTCGCAGGTGATTCCATTGGCCTGCAAAAAGGTAGCTGTTCCCTTGGTTGCAATCACGTTGTATCCTAGCTCTACAAGGGTTTTTGCAGTCTTGAGGAACATTTCCGTTTTATCGGAATCCTTAATTGAGATAAATACCTTGCCAGATGGGTCGATATTGTTGCCTGCACTAAGCTGAGCTTTGAAATAGGCGCTTTCAAAATTGTCATCCAGCCCCATGACTTCGCCTGTTGATTTCATTTCTGGACCAAGAAGACCATCAACACCTGGAAACCGCTTGAATGGAAATACAGCTTCCTTGACTGCAAAATGACCATTTTCCGGAACATCCAGATCAAAAGTCGGTAGTTTCTCGCCAGCCATGACCCTTGCTGCTATTGATGCAACTGGCTTTCCAATAACTTTGGCAACAAAGGGTACTGTTCGCGAGGCTCTTGGATTAACTTCCAATACAAAAATGTTCTTTCCTTGAACGGCATATTGAACATTCATGAGCCCCTTTACCTTCAAAGCAAAAGCTAGGCGTTCTGTTTGATCCTTGAGTTTATCTATGGTTTCCTTATCCAATGTATGTGGAGGGAGGGAACAAGCGCTGTCTCCGGAATGAATACCGGCCAATTCAATATGTTCCATTATGCCAGCGATATATACGTTTTCTTCATCGGCAATGGCATCAACATCAACTTCTATGGCATCAGGAAGAAACTTATCGATCAATACGGGGTTATTGCCTGAGGCAATTATTGCTTGTTGCATGTAGGCTTCAAGTTGTTCCGTGCTGCCAACAATCTCCATTGCTCTACCCCCCAGTACATAGGAAGGCCTGATGACGACCGGATAACCGATCCTGATAGCGATCTCCCGAGCCTGCTCAAGACCGAAGGCAGTACCATTGTCGGGCTGGGTAAGCCCTAAATCCTGAAGCAGGTTTTTGAACTGTTCCCTGTCTTCAGCCCAGTCAATGGCTTTTGGAGAAGTTCCAAGAATCGGAAATCCGGCTTTTTCCAGATCATTGGCTAGTTTCAGGGGGGTCTGTCCACCCAGTTGAACGATTACGCCCTCTATTTTACCGTTCTGGCTTTCCTTAATCAGAATTTCCTGCACGTGTTCCAGTCTTAACGGTTCAAAATACAAGCGATCTGATGTGTCATAATCTGTCGACACCGTTTCAGGATTGCAATTGATCATGATTGTTTCATAACCGACTTTGCCAAGCGCTATGCAGGCATGACAGCAGCAGTAATCAAATTCTATGCCTTGGCCAATACGGTTGGGACCACCGCCAAGAACAACAATTTTTGACCTATCAGTAGGTCTACTTTCACATTCCGGTTCATCGAACGTATTGACTTCATAAGTAGAGTAGAGATAGGGCGTTTGGGATTCGAACTCTGCTGCGCAAGTATCAATTCTCTTGAAAACAGGATGTATCCCTTCCTTATGTCGTTTCTTGCGAATCGTTGCAACATCCTGACCCAGAAGATGGGCAATGCGTGCATCGGAGAATCCCATCATCTTCAAGTTTATAAAGTGTTGTCTGCTTTTAAGCGTTTGCATGCTTTGAAGTTCTAATTCTGCTTCGACGATCTCCCTAATACGACCGAGGAACCAAGGATCATACTGGGTGATCTGGTTAATTCTCTCATCTGAAAAGCCATGCCGCATGGCTTGAGCTATTGTCAACAGCCTGTCAGGGGAAAATTTGGAAAGGGCAGATACAATATCTTCGTCATCAGGTTTTTGATTTATACCAGCATGAGAGGAAATCCCCGCAATGTCAATTTCATCAAATCCATTCAGGCCGATTTCGAGACCGACCAAGGCCTTCTGGACACTTTCATGGAAAGTTCTTCCAATGGCCATGACTTCACCGACTGATTTCATGGCCGTGTTTAATTCAGGCTTTGCTTCAGGGAATTTTTCAAAGGAAAATCGGGGGATTTTGGTAACCACATAATCTATGGTTGGTTCAAAAGAGGCAGGGGTAACGCCCGTTATTTCGTTGGTCAATTCATCAAGGGTATAACCCACGGCCAATTTGGCTGCAACCTTGGCTATAGGAAACCCCGTCGCCTTTGATGCCAGAGCCGAGGATCGCGAAACCCTTGGGTTCATCTCGATAATTACCATACGACCAGTGTTGGGATTAATTGCCCATTGAACATTTGATCCGCCGGTTTCCACACCTATTTCACGCAAAACGGCCAGGGATCCATTGCGCATTCGCTGGTATTCCTTGTCCGTCAGGGTCAGGGCTGGTGCAACCGTTATTGAATCGCCCGTGTGGACACCCATTGGGTCGACATTCTCGATAGAGCAAATGATAATGGCATTGTCTTTTTTGTCTCTGACGACCTCCATTTCGTACTCTTTCCAACCAAGAAGGCTTTCATCAATGAGTATTTGGTGGATAGGTGAGGCATTGAGGCCATTTTGACAGAATTCCTCAAATTCTCGCTTGTTGTAGGCAATGCCACCTCCTGTACCACCCAAGGTAAAGGCTGGTCGAATTATTGCCGGCAAGCCGATTTCATCAAGTGATGCCATGGCTTCTTCAATGCTGTTGGCAATCTTGGATTTGGGACTCTCCAGACCGATTTTATCCATTGCCTTGCGAAACAGATACCGATCCTCGGCCTTGTTGATTGCTTCCTGGTTGGCTCCAATCAATTCAATCCCATGTTCATTCAGAACACCGCTGTTGTAGAGTTCCAGGGATAGGTTCAATGCTGTTTGGCCACCCATGGTGGGAAGCAGTGCATCAGGCTTTTCCTTTGCAATGATCTTCGTCAGGAATTCCTTGGTCAAGGGTTCGATATAGGTAGCATCGGCCATTTCCGGGTCAGTCATGATTGTTGCCGGATTGGAATTGACCAAGACAATTCGATATCCTTCCTCTTTCAAGGATTTGCACGCTTGGGCACCCGAATAGTCAAATTCGCAGGCCTGACCTATGATAATGGGTCCTGCCCCGATAATCATGATTGAGGATATGTCATTTCTTTTAGGCATTGGGTAACTGAGTGATATGCATTATGGAAAACACATGGAGCTAACCATGTTCAGGCAGGATTTAATTATGATTGGAGAAAAAACCAAGATTACTTGTAAAGGTAATCACGGGTTATGGGAACAATATCGTTTTTGTGACTCAGCTGGATTTGAAAAACTGCCAATCCGCCATATCGGAATGACATTTCACACATGACAAGATAATATCTCCACATCCGGCAAAACCGTTCATCATAAATGTCCCTGATTCGTTCGATGTTACTCATGAACCTCGTATACCAATGGGCAAGGGTCTCGGCATAATGCAATCGAAGAAATTCAATGTCATTGACCATCAATCCTTCCTTTTCAATGGCTTGCATCGTTTCTGAAAGGGCTGGTACATAGCCGCCCGGGAATATATATTTTGCCAACCAGGCGTTGGTTCCAGCCGGTGGGCCTGATCTTCCAATTGTATGCAGAAGGGCAACGCCATCTTCTTTAAGCAAATTTCGAATGGAATTGAAATATTCGCGATAATGAGGCACACCAACATGTTCAAACATGCCTACTGATACGATTCTGTCAAATTTGTCTTTCACAGCTCGATAATCCATTAGGGAAAAATCCACCCGATCAGCCAAACCCTCTTCCCTGGCCCTTCGGTTGGAAATCTTGTGCTGCTCGGTTGACAGGGTAACCCCTTTGACCCTTGCACCATAATCCTTGGCTAGGGTGAGACCCAAACCTCCCCAACCGCTGCCGATATCAAGTATGTCCATACCGGGTTCGATCAGGAGCTTTTTTGCAATATGGTCCTTTTTATCAATTTGAGCCTGCTCCAGGGAGTTTTCTGGGGAAGTAAAATAAGCACAGCTGTATTGTCTATCCTGGTCTAGGAATAACATATACAATTCATCTGTCAGGTCGTAGTGATGCTGAATGTTCTTTCTAGCCCTGATCTGGTTGTTGAATTGCGTGATTGTACGGATGCATCTCATGAAAAAGTTGATGAACCTAGGGATGGGAGCATGTAACAGATTTGTCATATTGGTAAACACCAATTTCCCCAAACCTTTCAAATCATCCCCTTCGATGGTCATCCCCTCATCCATGTAAGTCTCTCCCAAAGCCAAGCTGGGATTCAAGCACAGGCTTTTCAGGGCTTTTTCGTTGGTGATTTTAAGTTTGATCGGCTCGGTACTGTCTTCACCAACCACAAAAATTTCACCACTGGGAAATTCCACAGATAGTTTACC
>CAZHIL010000059.1:0-2164 GCA_964532985.1 uncultured Albidovulum sp.
TGATTGAACTCATCATTGTCCCTTTTGTCTCGTTGTTGGTGGAATCATCCGCGCTGTTTGTTGAATCACTGTTCACTTCGTTTCTCATCTTGTTGATGAGCTAATATACATTCAAATTACAATAATCAAAATAATATTTTCTGTGGGAATTATGAAGGCAACCGGCTAGAGGCCGGGTGCCTTAATTTTATCTATCGTGCACCGAGAGCAACACCTGCCAGTGCGCTTTCGATATTCGAGGCATCAACTATTGCCGGACCAGTCAGCACCGGTTCGGTAACTATCTCGGTACCAAAAGCGAGATGGGCAAACAGCGTTGAGACTGCTAAAAATCCCTGTAGGTAAGGCTGTTGGTCAATCGCCATAGTCTGAGTACCAGCTGAGATTCGGTCAAGGACTGCTGGGCTGAGGTCAAAAGTACCAACCATCACACGGTCACCAGCACCTATCTGTGCTACTGCGTTTGTAGCAGCATCAGAGGCCCATGCGGCAAGAGTGATAACGGCATTGATTGAATCGTCACCCACCAGTTCAGCCTTGATGGCTTCTGCCGTACCTGTTACGTCTCCGTCCAGATTGGCAGGAACACGAAGGACTACAACCTCGGCTCCAGCACCGGAACCACCGTCTGCAACACCTTGGCATCTGGCTTCAAGGTTGATTGCTCCAGGAATCTGGATATGGCAAAGAATCTTCTTTGCACCGTGCTCAGCCATGTATTTGCCACCAGCAACACCAGCAATATATTCATCAGAACCGAAGTAATTCAGTGCACCTAGCTCCTCCTGCAGGTCGGAACCAGCATTGAACATTGTTATCACGATTCCTTTTTCACGTGCTGCTTGCAGGGCTGGGACCTGTGATTCAGGGACCCATACAGGGCTTGCAATACCATCAACACCTTGGGCCACGGCCTGATTTACTAAATTTACCAAGTCGGGGCCAAAGTTATCGTAATTCTGAGTACGAAGGTAGTTTACGCTACCTCCATTTGCTTCGACCATGGCAGTCGCATCGTCTACTCCCTTCTTGATCAGGTTCCAGAACCCGTCCTCAATTGAACCACCTATGACAGCAATGCTCTGTGCCCAGACACCTGTTGCCATGACTGTAGCGGTCGCAAATACTGCGAGTGCTTTCAATAGTTTCATTTTAATTTTCTCCTAGTTTCAGCTCACTCTTCCAGCGAGCATTTGGTTATGCCTTGCGGCGTTGACTGAAGTTAAACAAAACTCCAGATTTTACTGTTACCGATAAAATGGAAACAGATAAAATTCGCTATTCGGATGAAATTGTGACCGCTTACCTGGATTTCATCCTCTCCTTCTTTTTCCTATACCTCTCCTTCAACCGTTCATCGGCCTCTTTTGATCCGTCGTGCCAGTATCCAAACCACTTGTCAAGGGGAATCAAACCATCTGCACCGTAATTAACCTCAAAATATTTGTGGTGCAGGTAATGAACATATGCATGGCTATCCAGTGTAGTTTCGTCGGTGATTTCCAGTTTTTCAAAACCAATGTGACCATTGATTGCGCCATAACCAACAACATTACTGTTAAACATCATCACAATCGGGTTCGAGGGGATAATCAGATGCCAGAAAATCTCGCCGAAATAAAGCAAATGTTCAACCGGGTGCATTGACAGTGAAGACCAGGGGCTAGGATTAATCGAGTTGTGATGGACCGAGTGAACATATTTGTAAAGAATAGGTGTGTGAATCAGGCGATGAATAAAGAAAAAATGAATTTCATGGATAGCTGGAACCAGCAAAGTCAAAATAACCAGCCAGAACCAATTATCCTGCCAATTGACCCATCCAAATAAATGAATGCCATGGGCAAAACACCATAGAATTACCACTTCAACCGCAGTCCAGATGGGAATGCCGATGAAGAAACTGCGAAGAAAATTGTCTAGATTCTGACTCTTGAACCAAAATACATCAGAGGGGTTTTCGGAGGGAAATCGTGAATTGTACTTGAACCGTATCTCCTGCTTACGCTTGACATAATAAAATAGTTCGATTCCACCATAAAGTAAAAAAATTCCGGCCAGATTAACAATAAGAAGAAAAAGCACCCACTCCCATGTAATGGTCTTAAGTGTTTCTATATCAGGAATGACGAAAACCCAATAAAGCAACGCACATACCATATGG
>CAZHIL010000060.1:0-8501 GCA_964532985.1 uncultured Albidovulum sp.
GCCTCGTAGTGCGAGAACTGCATGGTGAAATTTGCCCGTCCCGAAGTCATGGAACGAAGATTGTTGATGTATCCGAACATGTTGGCCAGTGGTACCGTTCCGGCAATTGCCGTCGAGTTGCCCCTTGGTTCCTGCCCCTGGACCTGTCCACGTCGCTTGGTCAAATCGCCATTGACCGTACCGGTATATTCCTCGGGTGTCACGACCTCCACCTTCATGACAGGTTCCAGGAGTTTGACACCAGCCTTTTTCAAACCTTCCCGCATGGCAGCACGTGCACAGAGTTCAAAGGCCATGACTGATGAGTCAACATCATGGAAGGCGCCATCAATAAGGGTTACCTTGAAGTCAATGACCGGGAAGCCAGCCAAGGGACCGGAATCCATTACTGACTGAATACCCTTTTCAACACCGGGAATGTATTCCTTCGGAATGGCACCGCCAACGATCTTGGATTCGAAACTGAAACCCTTGCCGATTTCTTCTGGCTCAATGATCATTTTGACTCGGGCGAACTGACCGGCACCACCCGTTTGTTTCTTGTGGGTATAGTCGATTTCGGCCAAATGTGACACGGTTTCGCGATAAGCAACCTGCGGGGCACCGATATTGGCCTCAACCTTGAATTCCCTCTTCATCCGGTCGATCAGAATATCAAGGTGAAGTTCCCCCATGCCCTTCATGATGGTTTGACCAGATTCAAAATCCGTTTCAACCCGGAAGGAAGGATCCTCGGCAGCCAGTCTTTGCAGAGCCTGGGCCATCTTTTCCTGGTCAGACTTTGTTCTCGGCTCGACAGCGATCTCGATAACCGGATCTGGGAAAGTCATGGTTTCAAGAACAACCGGCTCATTTGAACTGCAAAGTGTATCACCGGTAGTCGTTTCCTTCAAACCAGCCAAGGCAATGATGTCACCAGCATAAGCTTCCGTGATTTCTTCACGGTTGTTGGAATGCATCATCATCATACGTCCGACCCGCTCTTTCTTGCCCTTGGTCGAATTCAACATCTGGTCACCCTTCTGGATGGTCCCGGAATAGATACGTGTAAAGGTCAGGGAACCGACAAACGGGTCATTCATCACCTTGAATGCCAGGCCGGAAAATGGATCGGAATCATCGGCATTCCTTTCGATGTTTCGAACCTCGTCCTTGTCACCTGGTGCAAATCCGACATAGGAGGGCACATCAAGTGGTCCGGGCAGGTAATCAATGACTGAATTCAGCATTGGCTGGACGCCCTTGTTCTTGAAGGCCGATCCGGCAAGTACAGGTACAAAAGCCATTTCCAGGGTTCCCTTGCGGATCAGTTTGCGCAGGGTTTCCTCGTCAGGCTCGTCACCTTCCAGGTAGGCTTCCATGACATCGTCATCCATTTCAACGGCTGTTTCAATGAGAGTGCTTCGCCATTCCTCGGCCAGTTCCTGAAGTTCGGGCCGGATGTCCTGAAGGGTCCAGGTTGCCCCAAGCGCCTCACCGGTCCAGGTCCATTCCTTCATGGTTACCAGATCAACAACGCCACTGAACTTGTCCTCGGCCCCGATGGGAATCTGAATGGGGAGAGGAATGGCACCGGTTCTGGCCTCAATCATTCTTACGCAATTGAAGAAATCGGCCCCGATCTTGTCCATCTTGTTGACAAAAACAAACCGTGGAACCTTGTAGCGGTCGGCCTGACGCCAGACTGTTTCCGTTTGCGGTTCGATCCCGGCATTGGCATCAAGAACACAAATGGCTCCATCCAGTACGGCCAAGGATCTCTCGACCTCGATGGTAAAATCCACATGACCCGGAGTATCTATGATATTGAAGCGAAACTTGTCTGAAAGAGGTGTCTCACCATCCTCGGTTCGTTCCCAAAAGGTGGTGGTAGCAGCCGAGGTTATGGTAATTCCCCTTTCCTGCTCCTGTTCCATCCAGTCCATGGTGGCAGCACCATCATGCACCTCACCGATCTTGTGTGACTTTCCAGTATAATATAGAACCCGTTCGGTTGTGGTTGTCTTCCCGGCGTCAATATGAGCCATGATGCCAAAATTGCGGTAGCGGGATAGTGGATATTGACGTGTCATGAGTAAACTACCCTGTTAATTCTTTACCATCTATAATGACTGAAGGCCCTGTTGGCTTCGGCCATCTTGTGTGTATCTTCCCGTTTTTTCACGGCCCGACCACGGAAATTGATGGCATCAATCAATTCACCAGCCAATCTTTCTTCCATCGTATGTTCGGGTCTTTTGCGTGCTGCATCTATCAACCAGCGAATGGCCAGGGCATTTCTTCTTTCCGGTCGAACCTCGACAGGAATCTGGTAGGTAGAGCCCCCGACCCGTCTGGAGCGAACCTCAATTGAAGGTCGGACATTGCCGATGGCCTCATGAAATACTTCCAGCGGTTCTCGCTGGGTCTGACTCTGGATTCGATCAAGGGCATTGTAGACGATACCCTCGGCTACGGCTTTCTTGCCATCCTTCATCAGATTGTTCATGAACTTGGTAAGACTCCGATCACCAAATTTGGCGTCAGGTAGTACTTCTCTTACATCGGCTCGACGGCGGCGGGACATATATACAGCTCCTTACTTAGGTCTCTTGGCACCGTATTTGGAACGTCTTTGCCGTCGTTCCGTGACACCAGTTGTATCAAGTGTTCCCCGTAGAATATGATATCTAACCCCTGGTAGGTCCTTGACCCTTCCTCCCCTGATCAGAACCACCGAGTGTTCCTGCAGGGTATGGGTTTCTCCGGGAATATAGGAGATTACCTCAAAACCACTTGTCAGCCTGACTTTGGCAACCTTACGCAAAGCTGAATTCGGCTTCTTGGGTGTTGTCGTATAAACTCGGGTACACACCCCACGACGCTGGGGGCAACCCAAAAGGTGCATGGACTTTTGTCGCCGTACCTTTGGCTTCCGTGGCTTGCGAATCAATTGTTGTATCGTTGGCATATCGTTCCTAAAATTTCATCTTCCCTTGTTTGACCATGGCCTCAAAATATAAAGCACAAAGAAACCGCTTCGTTTTCCTCAGCGGTCTGTATTTTCAGAGGAACACCGGTTCGGCGTTCATGCACCCCAAATCTCAATGGCTATTTCACTTCCAAAGGCAATGGTCTTTTGAAAGTTTGTGCCAAGTAATGATTACCTGCCACAATGTCAACTCTTTAAGGCTAAAAAAATATGTAAAGTTAAAAAAAGGTTGATTTCGGGTATGTTAGGACTGTTTTTCTAATCATTTAGATATTTTCGGTTTTAATTTTCTGAACGATTGCTTTTGATTCCTGCTTACACAGGCAGTGGATCAAGAAACATGTCCATTCCACAAACACCAAAGTCAAAACATGATATCTTAGTTTTCCAGCGGTTCGGAATCCTCTTCGATCAAGGCTGGGAAATCGCTGAAGATATCTGATTCCTTCTCCAACTGCAGAATTCTCTCGTCTTCCTTGAAGGCAATTTGCCTGATTTCCGAGGCGGCGTTGCCGGTTCCGGCCGGAATAAGCCTGCCAACGATCACGTTTTCCTTGAGGCCTGACAGCTTGTCAACCCGACCCCGAACAGCGGCATCGGTAAGGACCTTGGTCGTTTCCTGGAAGGAAGCGGCCGAGATGAAGGAGTTGGTCCCGAGAGCTGCCTTGGTGATGCCAAGAATGACAGGAACCGAATGGGCTATCTTTTCATCCCTGGCTAGGGCAGCCTCATTGACTTTTCTCAATTCAGCCTTGTCAATGATTTCATCAGACATCAGAACTGTGTCGCCAGGATCGGTAACACGAACCTTCTTCAACATCTGGCGTAAAATGACCTCAATGTGCTTGTCATTGATTTTTACACCCTGCAACTGGTAAACTTCCTGTACACCCTCGATCATGTAGCGGGCCAAATCACCAAGCCCCCTTGATTGAAGAACATCCTGGGGTGAGGGAGTGCCATCGACGATCAGGTCACCCCGCATGATCTTGTCACCTTCCTGAACCTCGAGATGGAGACCCTTGGGCACCTTGTACTTGGGTGCGACGGCAATGCTTTCATCATCGGGATCAATGCAGATGACACGGGAATTCTTGTATTCTCGTTCAAACCTGATGGTGCCACTGACCTCGGCCATGACGGCGAGATCCTTGGGATTTCTGGCTTCAAACAGGTCGGCAACCCGTGGCAGACCACCGGTAATATCCTTGGTTTGAGCGGTTCTCTTCGGGAAACGAACCAATTCATCACCAATGGCGACCTTCTGACCGTCATTGACCCTGATTATCGACTCCATGGACATTTCGTAAAAGGCAGGATTGCCGTTTTCCAGATAAAGGGGCACACCTGTTACCTCATCAACAATGAGAATACCGGGTTTGAGGGTATCCAGATCACGCCAGTGTGAGGTGAAGCTCTGCGAAATTCTCCTCTGAGCCTGTTTCATCGGCGGCGGTATGAACAGATCATCACCGGCCTTGATGGCTTGACCATTGGTTACCTGCAGGACTGAATCCTGTGGAACATAGTGAGCCGAAACCTCCTGTCCCTGATCATCGGAAATGACCATCCACATATCCATGGAACTCACGATCAGGTTGTTGTCAGATCCCTGCTCCAATTCGGCTCCTTCAAACCAGACACGACCCTGCTCGGTTGCCTGTGGAGAACGTTGTGGATTTGGTTTCAACCGATCCTGCTTCTTGCCACCTCCTGTGTCTGTTACAACCTCCTCCGTGATGCCAAATTCCTCAATGGTTCTTCGTGAGGTGGTCATGCCATGGATGAGGTCAATATGACGGACAATGCCTTCGACTTCCGAGTACAGGGATGTGGCAAAGGCATCCCACTCAAAGAGTCGTGTACCCCTTTTGACCTTTTGACCGTTCTTTACCAGGATATTGGATCCATAGGGAACACGATAGGGTCGTTTGGCGATTTCATTGGGATTTTCGACTGAAATTCTCATCGCTCGGCCATTGGCAATCGTACGTCCCGACTTGTCAGTCAGGGTCTTGGGATTTTCGAACTTGATTTTGCCATCGGTACTCGCTTCAATGAAGGAACGCTCATCCGATTGTTGGGCAATACCACCGATATGGAAGGTTCTCATGGTAAGCTGGGTACCGGGTTCACCGATTGATTGTGCAGCCATGATACCCACTGCTTCACCGACGTTGACCATGGATCCGCGAGCCAAATCCCGCCCGTAACATTTTGCACAGACACCATCCTGCGTAAGACAAGTCAGCGGTGACCTAATCAGGACACTTTGGAAACCGGCGTTTTCTATCTCCTTAGCCCTGATTTCGCTCAAGAGTTCACCCTTGCTGGCGAATATTTCACCGGTATTGTTGTTGATCAGATCTTCAGCCAAAACCCTGCCGACAATACGCTCGGCCAGATTGACGATGATTTCACCATCCCGAATGGTTGCCTCAACCTTGATGCCAAATACATCATCCTCAGCAGCGGGATTGTCGGGATTCTCAAGACAATCCACCTCCCTAACCAGACAATCCTGGGCAACATCGACAAGACGCCTCGTCAAGTAACCCGCGTTTGCGGTTTTCAGGGCAGTATCGGCAAGACCCTTGCGCGAACCGTGGGCTGAATTGAAGTATTCCGCAACATTTAGACCTTCCTTGAAGTTGGAAATGATGGGAGTTTCGATGATTTCACCCGTTCCCTTGGAAATCAGGCCTCTCATACCGGCCAACTGCTTCATCTGGTCGCGGGAACCCCGGGCTCCGGAATGGGTCATCATGTAGATCGAGTTTCTTTCCTGCTCCACATTGTCGATGAATTTGCGGGCCTGGATGTCCTTTTCCATCTTGACCTGAATTCGATCAGTACAACTTGCCCATGCATCAACCGTTTTCTGGTATCTCTCACCCTCACTGATTATGCCTTGCTTGTGGTGCTCCTCGAAAGTGGCCACCAAGGCTCTGGTTTCATCGACAATCTTGTTCTTGTCGGTAGGCACCAGCATGTCGCTACGGCAGAATGAAATACCGGCGTTGCAAGCTTCCTTGAAGCCGATTTCCATGATGTGGTCACAAAAGATGACCGATTCCTTCTGACCACAGTAACGATAGACAGTATCAATGACTTCCTGGACCTCCTGCTTGCGCAATTCCTTGTTTAGTACTTCAAAAGGTACGTGAGGATTCATCGGAAGATGCGATCCCAGAAGAATTCGACCCGGTGTCGTGGTATAGATTCTGGAGACTTTTTCCCCTTCTTCATTCAACTCCCTGATACGGGCCTTGACCTCGGCATGTTTGTGAACCACCCCTGCTGCCAGAGCCTGCTCGACCTCCTCGACCGAACCGAAAATCATGCCCTCGCCCGGCATGCCCTTTCGTACCAGACTGGTATAGTAGAGTCCCAAAACCATATCTTGGGAAGGTACGATAATGGGAGCACCATTGGCAGGTGACAATACATTGTTGGTTGACATCATGAGCACCCTGGCTTCCAACTGGGCTTCCATTGAAAGAGGTACGTGAACTGCCATCTGGTCACCATCAAAGTCGGCATTGAAAGCTGAACAGACAAGTGGGTGAAGTTGGATGGCCTTGCCCTCGATGAGAATGGGTTCAAATGCCTGAATCCCCAACCTGTGCAGGGTTGGTGCCCGGTTAAGCAGAACCGGATGCTCACGGATTACCTCGTCCAGGATGTCCCAGATTTCATCCGTTTCCCTTTCCACCAGTTTCTTGGACTGTTTAACGGTAGTGGAAAGTTCCTTTTCCTGCAACTTGGAGAAAATGAATGGCTTGAAGAGTTCCTTGGCCATTTTCTTGGGCAGGCCACACTGGTGCAGTTTCAATTCAGGACCGGTGACAATGACTGAACGTCCGGAAAAGTCGACCCTTTTACCAAGCAGGTTCTGCCTGAACCTTCCCTGCTTCCCCTTGAGCATGTCACTCAGTGATTTCAGAGGACGTTTGTTGCTTGTATTGGTGATGACCCGGCCTCTTCGACCATTGTCAAAAAGGGCATCAACGGATTCCTGAAGCATGCGCTTTTCATTGCGGATGATCAATTCCGGTGCTCGCAGTTCGATCAGTCTTTTCAGACGATTGTTCCGATTGATAACCCGACGATAAAGATCATTCAGGTCGGATGTGGCAAAGCGGCCGCCATCGAGTGGTACCAATGGCCTGAGTTCGGGTGGAATAACGGGTAGAACAGTCAGGATCATCCATTCGGGCTTGTTGCCGGACTCCAGAAAATGGGAAACAATCTTGAGTCGCTTCTTGATGTCGGTCTTGCGTTGGGCACTACCTGTAGTGAGCAGCTCCTCACGCAGAATTTCCTGTTCAAGTTCCAAGTCAAGGTTGCTCAGCAATTCCCTGATGGCTTCAGCTCCGATGGAGGCATTGAAGGATTCTTCACCAAACGCATCCTTGGCTTCATGCATTTCGGCTTCGGTGATGAGTTGTTTCTCGGTGAATTCCGTCAATCCGGGGTCGGTTACCACGAATTTTTCGAAGTAAAGAACACTTTCAAGATCTTTCAACTTCATGTCCAGCAGAATGCCAATACGGCTTGGCAGGAGTTTCAGGAACCAGATATGGGCGACAGGAGCGGCCAGGTGAATATGCCCCATGCGTTCTCGACGAACTTTCTGGAGGGTTACTTCAACGCCACATTTCTCGCAGGTAATACCCCGAAATTTCATCCTCTTGTATTTACCGCAAAGACATTCGTAATCCCTTACGGGGCCGAAAATCTTGGCACAGAACAGACCATCCCGTTCCGGCTTGAACGTGCGGTAATTTATGGTCTCCGGCTTTTTGATCTCCCCTTCCGACCAGGCAATGATCCTTTCCGGGGAGGCAAGTGAGATTTTTATTTCATCAAAGGATTCTGGAAGTTTCCCACCTTTGAACATGCTTTGTGCGAAATCATGCTTCATGTTTTTCCCTCTGGATCATCTTTCTAGTACGGTTCATTTGTCTGAGTTCCATGTTCAGTCCCAGGCCTCTGACCTCCTTGACCAAAACATTGAAACTTTCGGGTATACCCGATTCAAACTCGTTTTCACCCTTGACGATGGCTTCATAAACCTTTGTTCGTCCGGTAACATCATCGGCTTTTACAGTCAGGATTTCCTGCAGTACATGGGCAGCTCCATATGCCTCAAGAGCCCAGACTTCCATTTCACCAAAACGTTGACCACCAAACTGGGCCTTGCCACCCAACGGCTGCTGGGTTACCAGACTGTATGGTCCGGTTGATCGGGCATGGATTTTATCATCCACAAGGTGATGGAGTTTCAGCATGTACTTGATGCCAACGGTTACGGGTCTGGCAAACTTTTCACCGGTAATCCCGTCATAGAGTTCGGATTGTCCCGACTTATCGAAGCCGGCTCTTTCCAAGGCATCATCTATATCAAGCTCCTTTGCTCCATCAAACACCGGTGTTGCAATGGGAACCCCATTGGACACAACCCTAGCCGAAGCAATCAATTCCTGATCATTGAGATTAGCCAATTCGGAATTATAGACTTCAGGAC
>CAZHIL010000061.1:0-7695 GCA_964532985.1 uncultured Albidovulum sp.
CTCTTAAGGCGAATAAAATTCTATTGTTGGAAATACTTTCTCCTTATATTTCTTCTTCAGAATTAAGTAGTTTTTTTGAATTCATGGAATGTTTCAAAACTCAAAAGACTACTGCTGTTTTGGATCTGAAGAAACTTGATAATATTTGGAAAAAATTACCTGAAGATGTGAAGAGTATATGTTACAAGCTATTTAAATTAATTATTCGTAAAAATATCATGTATTTATATCGGAATCCAAAGGATCAGATTTCGTGGACTATATTAAAAAACTATTTCAGATATCGACTGAAATCTAAATTGATCCCGTAAATTATTTTTTGAGATACAATTTTATTAAACGAATTCGGCTCAGTACAATTATCACTTTATCATGGTTTATATGATGAAAATTGATCCAGGATTAGATATTACCCTTAAACCTTTCAGTATCATTCATATCGAATTGGGATCCAGTTTTTACTTCAAGTATAATTAATAATTCATTCGTCAAATTACTCAGGCTGTGTTTTGTCCCCATTGGTACATTTAATGACTGGTTTTCTTTCAGAATAATTTTTTTATCCCCCAAAGTAATACTAGCTATACCTTTGAGAACTACCCAATGCTCAGATCGGAAACTGTGCCGTTGCAATACAATATATTTTCCTGGATTAATTTCCAAGCGGTTTATTTGTATCTTTTCCTCATTCAAAAATGTCTCAACTTTACCCCAAAACCTATTTTCAACTGGTTTTTTCCATGACTGAGGAAATCCAGCATTTTGAAGCTGATCGACAACATTTTTTACATTCTGTGTTTGATCTGTTTTGGTAACAAGTACAGCATCCGGAGTTGAGACCACAACCAAATCTTCACATCCGAGAGCAACCAAAATTTGGTTAGAATTTTCGGATCTTAGGTAAGAATTTTTACAATTTGAAGAAAATACATTCCCCGAGGATGATATACCATTTTGGTCTTTTTGATTTTCTCTCCAAACTGCATTCCAATCACCCAAATCATCCCAGCCAAATTCATATGGAGCGACCAACATATTAGGAACCTTTTCCATTATCGCATAGTCTATTGAAATCGGTTCAATACCATTCCAGTTTTTTTCATCTAATCGAATAAAATCCAAATCCTTTATTGAATTTTGTACCGAAGCAGAAACACAGTCTAAGAGCTTGGGAGAATATTCTTTGAATGCTTCAATAATGGTTTCTGTTGTAAATAAATAAATTCCAGAATTCCAAAGAAATTTACTCTGATTGTAAAAGTATTCGGCCTTATCCAACTCAGGTTTTTCATAAAATTGCTTTACTCTGAACAGATTGCTATTCTTATATCTTGTTTCCGAAGGTTCAATCCAACCGTATCCTGTCTCACTTCGGTCAGGCTTAATGCCTATTGTGAGTATTTCCCCAGCCTCAGCAAATGATTGGTTATTGTAAATCAGGGAAAGCAACTCTTCTTCATTACCAATAGTATGATCCGAAGGAAGAACAACCATTGTCAAATTTCTAGATTTTTTATTAAGCTGCAAAGCGGCTGCCAAAATTGCAGGTGCAGTGTTCCTTGGATTAGGTTCAATAATGATACCAGAATTGTTTATTTCAGTTTGATTTAATTGCTCTCCAATAATGAACCTGTATTCATTGCTTGTCAGAATTAGGGGTGGTTCAAATCTTGGATCATCAAACCTTGTAACAGTATTCTGAAACAAACTATTTTGCCCCAGGAATTTAGAAAATTGCTTTGGGTAAGATTGTCGGGAAACTGGCCATAATCGTTTTCCAACACCACCACATAGTACAATAGGACAGATTTTACGATTCATTGGAATATAATTTAGAAAAGCTTAGATCAATTATCTTTATTTAGGGTATTTCCATAAAATAAATTAGACCAATAGTTTTTTAAAACAGATCAATATACCCTTGCATGGTATCTTGCTTAAGGAATAACAAACAATAATCCTACTCCAATCGAAACAGTGCTGTTCGAATATTTTACTGAAATGGAGATTGGAAATGCAAAAAGTACTTAGTAAATCATATCTAGAAGGCCTTCCACTCATTCAAATGATGGATATGTTCCAGACCTAGGAATCCTCTGTAAAATGATTTGAAGATTGAATTTATCGCACCTGCCCCAAATGTGGCTGTGATCAAACCAAGGAAGTTCCCCCAATACCAAACCCAAGCCCCACTGGTTACAAGTACTGCCGTTCCAATATTCCCATGAGAAAGTGGGCGATTGGTATTTATCTCTGTGATACGTTCCTCAAATCCGTTTCTAGCATGAAACTTCATAGGGACTTGGAAATCAGTCAGCCAAGTGCTTGGTTCATGATGCATTGCATCCATAAAGTTTGGAAGGAAAAGACAATGATCCGTTTAAAATAGATGAATCCTATTTTGCTAGCAAACGCAAGAACAAATCCAATTCTCTGCAGGCTGAATTTACTCAAAATGGTGGGATTGACTTGGCCGCAGTTGTCGACACCAAGTGTCGTGAATCCAATGAGTTGTCGCAAAAGTTATAACCGATACTAGTAAGAAAACCCTACAGGGCTTTGTTCATGATGTAACAAATCCTGACACAATTGTATATAACGATGATGCAAAGGCTTATGAAGGTATCCCAATTTGTTGATGGCATAGATCGGGATTGAATCTTTTTGGAGTATACTGAAAAGGGCACACAAGGGGATATTTTCCACACGATGTCTCCGAAACATCTTCAAAGATATATAAACGAGTTTTCCGGCAAGCATAATATCAGATCCCTAGGAACCCTTGACTAGATGCTAGACACAGACGCCTGTATGGTCGTTCGCAGGCTTCTTCACAGAGATCTTGTCGCTTAAAACGGGCTTGACAACACTTCAAGGTAAAAGAGAGTTCTTCGAAGTGCTTTTGCCAGATGTTTTGGGGTTACTCCCTTCAAGTCCTTCTTCGGATCACAAATAACTGGCTAATGAAGTCTTTTTGAAAGCAATTTAAAAGGTGCTCGAGAACAAGAATACAAAATCCTCTCAAATGGAGGGATATCTACCCCCCAAAATCTCCGTTTGTATAAGTATTGATGATTCATAACTGAATGATCTGAACTTAAAGGCGGGTGTTTTATTAAATTCGGATAAACAATCCTTGCTCTTTTTTTGCGAGCCAGATCATCGACACACAAAGGCCAATCTGCATGATTGGTAATTGGAAGTCCATTTTTCAAAAAATGATTTGCACCTGATTTTGAAATTATATATCCAACTGCCGAAGAAACTCTAAACGGTGGACGAAGGTAGGCGTAGTAGTTGTCAAATAGGTGTATACGGATTCTGGAAAAAATAAGAGTTTTGGGGTTGGTATACAACTGGGTCAAATCAGAATTCTTGTACCCTCCCCCAGCGAGATAAATTTTTAAATCAGGTGTTGGTATGGCATCATCTTCCAATACCAATGCATAATCAATACCTTCCTGAATTATATGCTTGTAGATTTTAACATGGGATAGCGCACATGCAAATTCCGTATCAATTAGACCTCTACCGAAATTTGCTCTCTTCCGGTCAATGTCTTTTTCAAGTTTGGGATCAAGTCCTTGCCTACCATCAATTGCATCAATAAACTTAAATGGAATATCAAGCCCTTTCAAGCATCTTGATATTGTGTCCCTTCGGTCTTTGGAATCAACCAATGAAATTACAAAAACTGGAATCATTAAAACATCTCAAATTCTTCTTAAAATTACTCTGTTTGGGATGTAATTGCTGTCATTTAACTGCCACTTCAAATCCTTACAATTCCAGACATAATCACACATATTCTTTTTGGTCCCAATTTAAATTGTCTGCACTAAATCATTCCACGGCATCAAATTCATATTGTAAAATAACCTGTTTTTGATCTGCTTTACTCAGTGTTGAGTGTATATATTCGTATTCAGTGGCAATTTTGTGTATGAACAAAAGCAATGCAACCAACCCCAGGATACCGAGTAAAGGTTTAAGACCGATAGAAAAGCCATCATCAACTTCAAATGACCCCGTCGTGGTTTAGGGATCTATCTTTGGCTTCTGGTGGAACATACAACGAGTCATGCCCATACTTTGTTAATTTGTTTCTCTGCCCTGTCCCCACTCACTTTGAAAATTAAAAATTACCGCAGCAGATAAAAAAATACCTTAAACAAGATCAGGGATCATTTGCAACAACCCACATAAAACTTTAATATCGACGGGCAAACCGCTTGAAAGAGATCCGGTCCAAAAGCATGAATAGCAATTACGGGTCACTTGAGGAATGCATCACTCCCAAATTTTCTGATCATATTTTAATGAGCCTTTAAATAATATGGCTCATAACGAAAAACCGAAATCTGTATTGAGTTAAATCAGTAGAATTAATACCTCACCAGTGAAAAGTATCTATATTAAAATTATGCCAATAGAGCATGACAAAAATAAGATTCAATTCAGTTGAAGGGGGAAATTTTAATTGCAGAACCATAGCGTGGATATAGGGCATTGGAGATGTTTATTTTCTTTTCTGAAATCAGAAATTTATTGATGAAATTAATGGATAGGAAACACTTTTGCATACCGCTTGTCTACCAATTTAGCTATCTGTATAGAAACAAGAAATATACCGTTGAGGAAAAAGGAAAGAATTATTGTGATTATTATGAAACTTATGGGAGGGCTAGGAAATCAGATGTTTCAGTACGCAACTGCAAGGGCTTTATCTTATAGGCTAGATATCCCATTTGGTTTAGATAAATTTCATATGGGTTCAAAACATCCTTATCAGCTTTCAAATTTTAATATTAAATGTGAAGTTATCCCTCAAAAATTATTACCTCCAAGAAAGCAATCAAACCGAATCTATTGGAAACTTTGGAGACTTGGCATTATGCCACCTAAATTATTCCGTCAAAAAGGTTTGGGATATGATTCAAGAATAAATAAAATTGGAAACAACACTTACCTTATTGGATATTGGCAAACAGAAAAATTTTTTCAGGATTGCAATAGCATAATCAGATCAGATTTTACGTTTAAGAATTCACCATCACACAAAAATTTAGAAATCTTCCAAGAGATTATCGAAACACCATCAAGTATTTCATTACATATCAGAAGGGGAGATTATCTAGACAAAAAAAATCTTAATATTCACGGTGTGTGTTCACAAATATCTTATCAAAAAGCTGTAACAAGAATTGGTGAACATTGTTCAAATACACCTACTGTATTTATTTTTTCAGATGAACCTGAATGGGTGTCTGAAAATTTTGATCTTCCTTACCCATTTAAAATAATTGATCAAAATTCTCCTGAAAAAGGAATTGAGGATTTAAGATTGATGTCAATTTGTAAACACCATGTTATAGCAAATTCCTCTTTCTCATGGTGGGGTGCTTGGTTAAGTAAATTTGAAAAAGGAATGGTTGTGGCACCTTCTAGATGGTTTGCCAGTTCAAAATTATTTAACCCGGACATTTATTGTGATGACTGGATACAATTACAAAATTAGTTCGAAAATAAAATCAAAAAATTATTTAACTCTGAAGAAGAAAAACAAGGAGAACGAATTATTGACCAATAAAATTTTATTTGCCTTAAAAGTGTATTCTTTTAGAGTATAATTATGGAGTAAAGTAGTTTTCTTAGAATGTATTCTATAATAGATTAGTTTCTGTGTACTCATATTAAACTTGTCCAGAGTTTGTTATCTTCTACTGCAAAGAAATTTGGATCATATAAGTATTTTTCAAAAAGTATCGTTCGCGTCATTATCATTGCTTGATAAATGATATAAGAACTGCCAGAAATTAGCTTGCTTAAACAATCCCCAGATCTTTTCTTGGTGGCTTAAGAATGTTTATCAGTTTTTTATTGTTTAATATATCTGCTTTTTCGCTTGATATAGCAAACAACAATCCCTTTCAATCGCCAAGTATGGTGCGATTAATTTACTGAAATATGATCTAGTTGAACATGTCACGCCAGTGAAATTCGGTGATTCTCCTTTTCGAATACTGGTAAGGTCTCGTTTGGTCCATCAAGGCAAATAATGCTTTCACGTGGGGATTTGAGGCATCTCCAGCCATCCCGGTTACTCCTGATTACTTTATATTATCAAGGATAAAAGGGATAGGTAAAATGAGAAAACTTATCGTATTCGCTTCAGCCCTTGCTCTGGCCGGTAGTGTCTCGTATGCTATGGAAGAAGACAAGATGGATGAAATGATGGAAGCCCCGGCACCTTCTGTGACAGTTGGTGGTTCAGCAAAAATTGGAATCATCAACGAAGATGACGACAATGACGCGACAGAGGATTTCAAATTAATTCGTGAGTATAAGGTTACATTTGCTTCCTCCGGTACGACAGATGGTGGCCTGATGTTTGGAGCTGGCATCTCCATTGAGGATACCCATGATGATGATCCTCATCAGATGGTTAATGGTTCCCATGTCTATGTTGGTGGAGCCGATGGTTCCTGGAAACTGCAGTTCGGTGGCAATGATCCGGGCATCGACCTGGCCGGTGGAATTGGTGTTGCCGATGATCACTTCGGTGGTGAGGGTGATAAAACCATAGCGCTTTCAGGAGCTTTCGGAGATACCAGTTACAGGATTACAGCCGCTGATCCGGCAATTGCAAAAGATAGTGCAGGAGACAACGACTGGTCAATCGGTGTCAGCCACTCGATCAACACGATCAGTGTCGGGGTCGGCATGGATTCAGAGAGCGGGCTTGCCATTGGCGTAGGTACTGACCTTTCCGGTGTGAGTACTTTCCTCTACTGGTCCCAATCAGAACTGAAAGATGTTGATCTCACACCAAATACGGCTGAAGATACCATTACCGGCTCACAAGAGAATTCAGGATTGGGTGTCAAGGCTTCCATGTCAGCGGGTGAGGGTGCTACTTTTTCGGTAGCATATTCTACACTCAAACGTGAAAACGACAGTAGTGAAGCTGCTTTTGATGATACCCTCACAACCAAGTTGATCGAGGTTGATTTCTCCTATGATCTTGGTGGAGGTGCCACTCTAAGTGCCGGTATCGACAAAAAGGATGCTGAAATGAATGTAGAAGCAACCGCGGGTGGTGCTACTGCAGGGGATGTAACTACAAAAGATACCACGACGCTTGAAGCAGCAATTGCCTTTTCCTTCTAATTCATAGAATAATAACGAATAGAAAGGGCGGGTTTTCCCGCCCTTTTTTTAACCAAATATTAAAAAAAATCATCAATACAAACTTTTGACAATTAATTTTTCCTTGTCAATGTATCAGAATTATTCAGTACAACTAATCTGGGAAAATTTAAATTGGAAATTATCTTGGAATAAATGGTGTTAGATAATTTTCATGAAGAAATAAGATAAAATATACTCAAAAGGCATTAAAATCAGGTGAACAACTGGAATATGGATAATTCCTCATTATATCCTTGCCTGATATAATTTAAATTACCTCTGTTCATGCTGGTCGACATCCTGGCTGGTGGTAAAGAAGTAAATTGAAATAAGGAGATATGAGATGTCGATAACACCGGAGCAAAAGAAGGAACTGATCAGTAAGTTCGCCAGACGGTTGGATGATACCGGATCCCCAGAGGTTCAGATTGCAGTCCTGTCTTTCAGGATAAAGTCATTGACCGAGCATTTCAAAACCCACAAAAAGGATAACCACTCCAGAAG
>CAZHIL010000062.1:0-4888 GCA_964532985.1 uncultured Albidovulum sp.
CATTACCAGCGAGGTATCCATCAAGTCCTGGCTGGTTGTGCCTAAATGAAAATCTGATGAATCAGGTGTACCAATCTCCTTCTTGAGTTGGCGAACATATCCTGGGACAGGTATTCCGTCCACTTGGGTTGTCTTGATCAAGTCATCGATATCAGGTACAAAATTAGAGATTGTTGATAGTATGTTGTCATGGCTTGACTGGCTGATCTTACCGGTTTGATACAAGGCCTTGGTCAAGGCCATTTCGAATTTGTTGAAATTGTCCAACATCCTGTCGGTTGAAAAAAGGGCTTCAACTTCAGGCTCACCCAGAAGTGCTTTCAACAATCCCCTATTGTAAGGATTATGGACCATCTTAAGCCGCCTTCAGGGCTATGGCGATACCCTGTCCAACACCAATGCACATTGCTGCGATGGCATTCTTTTTCTTTTGGTGAAACATTTCCAGGGCAGCAATCCCCGTAATTCTTGCTCCGGACATACCTAGGGGATGACCATAAGCAATGGCCCCGCCATTAGGGTTGATTCTGGGATCATCATCATCAAGGTTCAGGTATCGTGTTGTAGCCAAACTTTGACTGGCAAACGCTTCATTGATCTCAATAACATCACATTTTTCAAGATCCAGTTTAAATTTCTTGCAAAGCCTTTTGATGGCGTAAGCAGGTCCTATCCCCATTATTCTGGGTTCCACCCCGATTGTACTACCTCCAACTATCCGGGCAATTGGATTTAACTTGAATTCATCAATTGCCCTTTCCGAAGCAAGCAAAAGTGCTGCTGCTCCATCATTCACACCGGAAGAGTTACCTGCCGTTACCGTACCGCTTGTTCGAAAGGGAGTCGGAAGGGATGATAATTTCTCTAGGGAAGTCTGCCTAGGGTGTTCGTCAGAAGATATGACCAGTTGATCGGCTTTTCTTTGGGGTACGGAAACAGGGATGATTTCATCCTTGAGATAATCCTTTTCACTAGATTTCGAGGCTTTTTGCTGGGACCAAAGAGCAAATTTATCCTGATCCTCTCTGGAAATATTGAAATCCACAGCAACATTTTCAGCTGTTTCAGGCATTGAATCGGTTCCGTACAGTTCCTGCATCATAGGATTGACAAAGCGCCATCCGATGGTTGTATCATAGATCTCGGCATTTCTCCCAAAGGCTTGTGAAGATTTGGGTAAAACGAATGGTGCTCGGGACATGCTTTCGGTACCCCCGGCTACGACCAGATCTGCTTCATTGGCTCTGATTTGTCTTGCCCCAATAAGAATGGCATCCATCCCGGAACCACATAACCTGTTGACTGTCGTGCCAGGAACCGTATGAGGATATCCTGCCAGCAAAAGTCCCATTCTAGCTACATTTCGATTATCTTCTCCTGCTTGATTTGCACATCCGATTATAACTTCATCTATCCTGTCGTGATCCAGATCAGGGTTTTTATCCAATATTTGCTTAAGTGTCAGTGCACAAAGATCGTCAGGTCGGATTGAGGATAATGAACCACCAAACCTCCCGATTGGTGTTCGATTGTACGAACATATGAATACCTCGGTCATTGACCTGTATTTCCCGTTTTGGAATGTGCAATTCTGGTCCGTTCCTGCAGGTCTCTGAGGACTTCAAGTTCCAGTTTGGTTGGAGGTGTGTTTACATCAAGCTTCTCTGAATACCTGATTGGCCAGCCAACACTTTCCTGCATGGCTTCCCTGGTAACCCCGGGATTCAAGGACATAACTTCAAATTCCTTGGTTGTCGGGTTAGGCTTCCAAATGGCCATATCGGTAACGAGCAATTGCGGTCCCTTGGTTTGAATACCCTTGTCGGATCTTTCGTTGAAGCCATTTCCAAACCCGTACGAGGTAAAGAAATCGATTGTGTTGACAAAACTCCTGGGGGATTGCTTCATAATAATATAAACCTGCTTCGAATGTGAAGCAATCTCGGGAGCACCACCACCTCCTGGCAATCTGACCTTGGGCTTCTCGTAATTTCCAATAACCGTGGTGTTGATGTTACCAAAACGATCGAGTTGGGCTGCCCCCAGAAAACCGACTGTAATCCGTCCACCTTGAAGCCAGTAATTGAACATTTCAACTCCTGAAACGGTGGTCAGTGCCGTACTGCAAAGTTCGCCATCACCTATGGATAAAGGTAATACATCAGGGGCGGTTCCAATTGTACCAGATTCGTAGATCAAAGTGATATCAGGGGCATTTGTCAATTTGGCCAGATTGCATGCAGCAGAGGGAGCCCCGATACCCACGAAACAGACATCATCATTTTTCAGGAGTCTGGCAGCTGAAACAACCATGATTTCATAAGAGGAATAATTCATGTCAATCTCTCAGATGTTCCACCCGCTCATTGAATATCTCCGGTCCCTGCTCAAGGACATTTTTCTGCATCCACTCACTGAAGGCATTTCTGTCACTGGAAATCTTGTCCCACTCCAGATAGGATGAATTGTCCCTTTCATAGTAGCCTTGTGTATAAGAAGGATGGGCACCACCCGGAACAACCGAAATTGAAGTTATCGCCCAAGTGGGAATAATGCAAGCATTGGGATGGGTGTTCAATTCAGGTACAATTTCCTCAACTGTTACAATTGCCTTTTTTGCGCTTAATACGGCCTGCTTCTGGACTCCTATTATTCCTTCAACCAGAACATTGCCTTTGCTATCCGCCTTTTGGGCATGAATTACGGCCACATCCGGTCGCAGGGCAGGGACCGCAGCCAATGTTTCACCCGTAAATGGACATTCAATGGATTTGATGTTTGCATTTATGCCCTTGAGACCCGCTCCTTGGTATCCCCTCAAGATTGCCAGAGGTAAATTCGATGCTCCAGCTTCATAGGAATTGGCCATTGCTGCATGAGAATGCTCTTCTATGACCAAGGGCCTGGGCCAATCATTTTCGACGGCATCCCTCAATCGCTTCAACAAACCCACACCGGGATTTCCGGCATAGGAAAAAATCAATTTACTGACCATGCCCATCCCGATCATTTGGTCATAAATTACATCGGGTGTCATGCGGGCAAGTGTGAGATCAGTTATACCACTCCGAATTGTTTCGTGAGCTGCGGCATAGGGAATTAAATGGGTAAAACCTTCAAATACGACAAATGATCCGGAAAACAGGTTTTCTTTGATCGCTGCTGACAAGGGTTGGAATTTGGACATGTGTCTGGGAAGGGGTTAAATGTCAAAAAATACTGTTTCGTTTTCACCCTGCAGGACAATATCGAATTGATACTTACCATCAGCAATGGGTTTCGCCAGCAATGTATTTATTCTGTTTTGATGTTCAAGACGGTTGAGAACCGGATCTTCAGAATTGGCTTCAACCTCTTCCGGAAAGTACATTCTGGTATGCAGACCCAGATTTATACCCCGGGCTGCAACCCAAATGCTAATAAAGGGAGCCTGCAATTTACTGGTGGACAAATATGGAATTCTACCTGGTTTGATGGTATCAAAATGAAACTCACCGGTGAGTATGTCGGTGGGTTGCCGTCCCCAGCCTTGAAAATTCTGATCAGGCTCGCCCCGATTTTCAGCCGGACTTTTGAACAAACCTTGAGCATCAGCTTGCCATAATTCAATAATGCCATCCTTGATCGGCGTACCCGTACCGTCGAATATTTTGCCACTTATGGAAATCCTAGTACCAAGGGTTTCTTCATTGACCATTTTTGATCCCAAATGGCTCCCACCATAAATGGTTTCCAGGCCAGCCGTTTGAGGAGTACATCCGATATGGACATAAGGTCCTGCAGTTTGGGAAGGTAATTCCTGATAGATTTTGGGAGACAGGGGCATTTAATTTCCTTCAGGACGGTTTTCGAACATTGTGGATCTACGACCTCTGAGTACAAGATTGAATTCATAGGCCAAGGTATCCATGGGTATCGTATTGGCCATATCCAAACGGGCAATCAACAGGTCAATTGCTTCCTTGTCCGGTATTGTATTTACAATGGGGCATATCTTTATCAGTGGATCACCTTCAAAATACATTTGGGTAATGAGTCTTTGGGAAAATCCCGGTCCAAACAGGGAAAAATGTATATGGGAAGGGCGCCAATCATTTATTCCATTGGGCCAGGGGTAGGGACCAGGTTTAATGGTTCGGAATTCATAGTGACCATCTTTCCCGGTTATTGTTCGACCACAACCGCCAAAATTGGGATCCAGGGGTCCGATATAATTATCTTTAGTATGCCGATATCGTCCGGCCGAATTGGCTTGCCAAATTTCAATCAAGGCCCCCTCAATGCCCTTTCCCCTCTCATCCATCAGCTTGCCATAGACAATTATGCGTTCACCAATAGGCGATTGACCTTTTGCCGAGTAGTTCTGTATCAAATCATTATCTGTGGGCCCCAACACATCATGGCCGAAAACAGGACCTGTGATTTCCGACAATCCATTGCCAATCGAAACCAGTGCCAGTTTGGGTGACCGGACTATGCTGCTTTTGTAATCAGGGGCATAAGCCGGGGGGTGAATCTGAAAGTTTCGTGGAAAAAATCCTCCTGAAGAAGGTGGTTTATTGGTCAATTTCAACTCCCTTCTTCCATTTCTTCATAAGTCTTTTTGGCGACTTTAATTACCGAATTCGCAGCTGGAACACCAGCATATATAGCGACATGCAGTAGTACTTCAGAAATATCCTCCTTGGTTGCGCCAGTATTTGCGGTAGCTTTCAAATGCATAGCAAATTCTTCCTCATGGCCCATTGCAGCCAACAGGGCAAGTGTTATCATGGACCTTTCACGAAGGGTCAGATGAGGACGAGACCAGACTTTTTCCCATGCCGCAGTGGTAATCAACTCCTGAAAGGGTACATCAAAGTCGGTCATCAATTTGTTTGCCAAATCC
>CAZHIL010000063.1:0-3342 GCA_964532985.1 uncultured Albidovulum sp.
AAACAAATCTTTCCGGTGTCTATGCCGGTGGAGATATTGTCAGGGGCGCAAGTCTGGTGGTATGGGCCATTCGAGATGGGCGTGAGGCTGCTGAAACCATTTTGAAGCAATTCAGAAACACGTTGCTGGACCGTGCCGCCTAGGACAGGTTGAGGATTGGCAGGAAAAGAGAAAGAGTTATTTTGCAAATCTTGGATAGATGATAATGAAAGAACATGAGGAATTGTATCTGCAGAACAGGGCTGCGAGGGAACAAAGGGCTCTGAGTGGATTGTATCGGAAAGAGGATGAGCATGACGCCTGTGGTGTTGGTCTTGTTGTTTCAATGGATGCCATTCCTTCCAGAAGGGTTGTGGAATACGGGATCATGTCCTTGCAAGCCGTCTGGCACAGGGGGGCCGTGGATGCCGATGGCAAAACCGGTGATGGAGCAGGTATAGGAACACAAATACCAAGGGAGTTTTTTCACAAGCAAATCAAGCGAACAGGTCATGAAATCGGGGATGACAAACGACTGGCCGTTGGAATGGTATTTCTGCCAAGAACCGATTTTGGGGCACAGGAAACCTGCCGAACCATCGTTGAAGCGGAGATTCTGAACATGGGTCATACCATCTATGGATGGCGCCATGTCCCTGTGAATACCAATGTCTTGGGTGAAAAGGCTGGTGCTACCAGACCGGAAATCGAACAGATTCTCATTTCTGATGGCCGCAATTTGACCGAAGACGAGTTTGAACGAAATCTCTATATCATTCGTCGTCGAATCGAACGGGCCGTGAACCAGGCTCAAATCAATGGCATGTACATCTGCTCGCTCTCCGCCAGGACAATTGTCTACAAGGGCATGATGCTGGCAGAACAAGTCGCTGAATTCTATCCCGATCTGAAGGATCCGGACTTTACATCCGCCTTTGCCCTCTATCATCAAAGATATTCAACCAATACGTTCCCTCAATGGTGGCTTGCCCAACCCTTTCGCATGATGGCCCACAACGGGGAAATCAACACACTCAAGGGTAACCTGAACTGGTTGAAGAGCCATGAAATCAAAATGGTATCCGACAGTTTCGGTGGTTTTGAAGAGGATATAAAACCAATCGTCTCGCAAGGATCGTCAGATTCCGCTGCCTTGGATGCTGTCTTTGAAGTCATGGTGAGAGCCGGTCGGAATGCCCCCATGACCAAGTCAATCTTGGTTCCCGAAGCCTGGTCCAAGAAACAGGATTCGATGCCTGAGGAATTGCGGGATATGTATCATTATTGCAATGCTATTATGGAGCCATGGGACGGACCGGCAGCCCTGGCCATGACAGATGGCCAATGGGTGGTCGCCGGGGTTGACCGGAATGGATTAAGACCATTCAGATATATGGTAACCAGCGACAATCTTCTGATTGCCGGTTCGGAAACGGGAATGGTACCCATTGATGAGGTGGATATCATCGAAAAGGGTGCACTTGGACCGGGACACATGGTTGCAGTGGATTTACATGCAAAAAAGCTTTACCGGGATCATGAACTCAAGACAAAGCTGTCTTCCAGTCAAGCTTTTGGCGAATTGACGAACAAGATTGTCAAACTCGATGAACATTTGGATGAGGTGTCAGAGAAAACACTTTATTCCGGTGAGGAATTGAGACAGAGACAAAGCATGGCCGGCATGACCCTGGAGGACATCGAGGTAATTCTGGTGCCGATGGCCGAACAGGGGAAGGAGGCAGTCGCCTCCATGGGTGATGATACACCACCTGCGGTATTGTCCGATCAGTATCGACCAATGAGTCATTACTTCCGACAGAATTTCAGTCAGGTGACCAATCCACCGATAGATTCCCTCAGGGAAAGTCGGGTAATGAGTCTGATAACCCGATTTGGCAATTTGAACAATGTTCTTGATGAAAAGACGGATTCGGTTGCAACAGCCTATCTGGAATCGCCATTCCTGAGTAATTCTATGTTCGATGCAACCATGGAATTTTTCGGTGATGGAGTTGCCGAAATCGATTGTACCTTCGACCTCTATGATGGTCCCAAGGTCCTAAAAAAGAATTTGCGCAGGGTTCTTAAGGAGGCCGAGGAAAAGGTATGTTCAGGGTTTTCACATCTGGTCCTGACTGATCAGAATCAGGGGCCTGACCGCATACCATTGCCCATGATACTTGTGACCAGTGCTGTTCACAGCTGGTTAACCAGGAAGGGTTTGAGAACTTTCACCACCATCAATGTACGATCAGGCGAATGTCTTGATGCCCATTATTTTGCAGTTCTCATCGCTTGTGGAGCAACTACTGTCAATGCCTATCTTGCCCAGGATACACTAGCGGACAGAATTGAGAGGGGGCTTCTGGATGATACTCTGGAAGGAGCCGTCGATAAATTCAGGGAAGCCATCAACCAAGGATTGCTCAAGATCATGTCAAAAATGGGTATTTCTGTTATTTCATCCTATCGGGGTGGGTTGAACTTTGAAGCAATTGGTTTATCCCGGGCGATGGTTTCCAGGTATTTTCCCGGCATGCCAAGCAGAATATCAGGTATTGGTCTGAGGGGACTTTACAAGAAATTGGTTGAGCAGCACGGGAAAAGCTGGTCATCTACTGTAAGCATACTTCCCGTAGGAGGTTTTTACAAACAGCGCAATTCCGGAGAGGCACATGCCTGGCAGGCCAGAGGCATGCGATTGCTCCAAACGGCCTGCAATCAGGATCGGTATGATCTTTGGCGAGAGTATTCAAGGACAATGAATGGCGGACCTCCCTTGAATTTAAGGGACCTGCTCAAGATTTCCGAAGATGAGCAGGGGGTAAATCTGGATGAAGTAGAATCCATAACCTCAATCAGGAAGCGGTTTGTAACTCCAGGCATGTCACTGGGAGCACTTAGTCCCGAGGCACACAGGACATTGAACGTGGCCATGAACAGGATTGGTGCCAAATCGGATTCCGGTGAAGGAGGTGAAGATCCGGCTCATTCCACCCCTGATGCTAATGGCGATAATCCATCCGCTAGAATCAAGCAGGTTGCCAGTGGAAGATTTGGGGTAACTGCAGAATACCTCAATAACTGCGATGAGTTGGAAATCAAGATTGCCCAAGGTGCCAAGCCGGGAGAGGGAGGCCAACTTCCTGGCATGAAAGTAACGGCATTGATCGCCAGGCTAAGGCATTCGACCCAAGGTGTTTCATTGATTTCCCCACCACCACATCATGATATCTATTCTATTGAGGATCTTTCCCAATTGATTTATGACCTCAAGCAAATCAACCCCTTGGCCAAGGTATGTGTGAAACTGGTTTCCTCATCGGGGATCGGAACCATTGCCGCTGGTGTTGCCAAGGC
>CAZHIL010000064.1:0-2937 GCA_964532985.1 uncultured Albidovulum sp.
GCTGCATGGAATTCTCTATTCCTAGCAATTATAGTAGGATTTACCACCACCATGCTTGGTTTGGCCTTTGCCCTTGTTGCTACCCGTTCCAGATTTAGATACCAGCGATCATTGCGTGCCCTGACTGTACTTCCAATTATCACACCACCTTTCGTGATTGGGCTTGCCTTGATCCTTCTGTTTGGCCGGTCTGGTTCCGTTACGGTATTCATAGCGGACCTGTTTGGTGTACAACCTACCAGGTGGCTTTACGGTTTGCCTGGTATAATGATCGCACAAACCTTGGCCTATACCCCAATTGCCTTCCTGGTTCTGATAGGTGTTGTTGAAGGAGTGTCTCCGGCAATGGAGGAAGCAGCACAAACCTTGCGGGCCAATAGCTCCCAGACATTTCAAACTGTCTCATTGCCACTCATGCGCCCGGGTATAGCCAATGCGTTTTTACTTGGATTCATCGAGAGCATGGCAGATTTTGGCAACCCGTTGGTTCTGGGAGGGAATTTTGATGTATTGTCAACCGAGATTTTCTTTGCAATCGTTGGGGCACAATACGATCAGGGACGAGCCGCCGTTCTGGCGATTGTTCTGCTATGCTTTACCCTTTCAGCATTTTATGCCCAACGTGCCTGGTTGGGGAAAAAAAGCTATACCACAGTAACAGGCAAGGGAGATGCGGGATTGCATCCCCACCTGCCCCGTGGACTGTCGATACTTGTCATCACAATTGCAGTCATTTGGGCTCTTTTTACCCTCGTTGTCTACAGCATGATCGTTTACGGAAGTGTAGTTGAACTCTGGGGTGTAAATAACACTCTGACATTCAAACACTATATTACAGCCTTTTCGGTCAGGATTGAGGATTCAGGCATCCGGTGGTCAGGAGCTGCCTGGGACAGTTTCTGGACGACGATTAAAATCGCCGGTATATCTGCCCCTTTGACGGCTGCAGTAGGGATTGTGACTGCATATCTGCTAACACGCAAGAATTTTGCCGGAAAGCAGGCATTCGAATTCGGAACCATGTTATCTTTTGCCATTCCTGGAACTGTAATTGGAGTAAGCTATATCCTTGCCTTCAATGTACCACCGATTGAAATAACCGGCACAGGTGTCATTCTTGTGGTAAGTTTCATTTTTCGGAATATGCCGGTCGGTGTACGGGCTGGAATTGCGTCCATGACACAACTGGACAAATCACTTGATGAAGCATCCCTAACGCTTGGTGCAAATAGTTGGCATACTTTCCGTAAGGTTATTTTGCCTCTTCTCAAACCTGCAATACTTGCAGCACTTATCTACAGTTTTGTCCGTGCCATGACTGCCATCTCGGCGGTAATTTTTCTTGTTTCGGCAGAATATGATATGGCAACCAGCTATATAATCGGGCGTGTCGAGAACAATGATTACGGTCTTGCCATAGCTTATTCAACAACATTGATCTTTGTCATGCTGACTGTTGTGGGAATGTTGCAACTACTTGTTGGCAGGGTACAGATTGGCAGAAGAACCCTACAAGGAACTGAGGTGAGGGTATGAACAACATACGATTGGGAAGAAGGGCTGCTCCTGTAAGATTTGAGGGTGTAACCAAGATTTTTGGCAAGGATATCGTTGCTGTTGACAATATCGATCTGGATATTGAAGCAGGAAAACTTGTGACACTTTTAGGACCGTCCGGTTGTGGAAAAACGACAACACTAAGAATGATTGCCGGGCTGGAACTGGCAACTTCAGGACGCATTCTCATTGGTGATCAGGATGTCACCCTTTTGCCTGCTACTGAACGGGATGTTACCATGGTCTTTCAGTCCTATGCATTGTTTCCCCATATGAATGTCCTTGAAAATGTCATGTTTGGCCTGACCTTTTCCGGTTTTGACAAGGAGGAAGCCAGAGATAGGGCAAATCAGGGCTTGGCCTTGCTTGGTCTAGAAGGATTCGGATCCAGGTTACCAAGTGAACTTTCGGGAGGTCAACAGCAAAGGGTTGCCGTGGCCAGGGCCTTGGTATTGGAACCCCAAGTCCTCCTCTTTGACGAACCCCTCTCCAATCTTGATGCCAAACTTCGACGTCAGGTAAGAGAGGACATTAGGGCGATCCAGCAAGAAACTGGACTCACGGTCGTATATGTCACTCATGATCAGGAGGAAGCTCTGGCAGTTTCGGATCAAATTGTCGTGATGCGAAATGCTGCCATAGCCCAAATCGGGACCCCGAGAGAACTCTACGATTCCCCAAACGACAGTTTTGTTGCCGACTTCATTGGCGAAGCAAATCTGATTTCATGCACAATAACAGAAGTCAAGAATAATGTGACAACAATTGAGATTGAGGGTTACCAACATCAATTACCTTCTCGTGGTCTTAAACCGGGCCCCGGGGTTCTCGCAGTACGCCCTTCCAGATTATTGGTGGGTCATGAATCAGGTATACCTGCAACCATTGTCAAATCGACCTATGTTGGTGTCAGGATGGAATATACGATAGAAGGTTCATTTGGGCAGGTATTCATGGTTATGGACGATGTTGATAAACCTCTTAAGGTGGGATCCGAGGTTTTGTTGTCGTTCTCCGAAATTGGTCCGGTTCTTCTGCCTTCCGAGTAAATCCGGCAATCAGCAAAAGCATTTTGTTATCATTCAAATAAATGCCTGAACTTTCCAAGGAAGTCATTGTTAGTAATGGATCATAAAATATATCTTCCAGGCCAAGAATATTTGTAAGAAAATTGCGATGATTTGAGAAGGAAGGTTTCCCTGTTTATAGAGATTTGCAGCATTTTCTATTGTACCCGATATTATACCAATTCAACTTCAAAATAACCTATCATTGATTTTCGGGTTGTGGTGCCACAGCCCACTTACGATGCATGATTGATGTCAGGCGGTTTGGATCATCAATCAGCGCCTGCCATGCCTGCTGGACATTGGCCTTCAC
>CAZHIL010000065.1:0-7807 GCA_964532985.1 uncultured Albidovulum sp.
ACGGTATTGAGCCTATGAAATTAAATACCAATCCCATCATCAAATAAATCAAGGCGTCTGCTTCACTGGTGGAAGTTAATCGGGACCTAATGGTTTTCCTTGGTGAACTGTAAGTCAGGAAGGTATCTTGAACTAGTGACATCAGATGGCATTGTTGACCATGTCAGTCAGCAACTCCCCAAGGCTTTCGACAATTTCTTCACTTTCGATTTCATCCAGAACTTCCTTCAAGAATCCGAGTGATAACATTGAAATGGCTTCATCTTTCGAGATTCCCCTGGATCGAAGGTAATAGAGTGAGTTGTTATCAATGCTGCCGCAGGTAGAGCCATGGGAACAGGAAACATCATCGGCATAGATTTCAAGTTCCGGTTTTACAAGAAACTGGCTTTTTTCATCCAGAAGCAATGCTTGGCTTTTTTGATATCCATCGGTTTTCTGAGATCCCGGGTTCACATGAATTTTGCCTTGAAATACACCGGTTGCCCCGTTGTTAAGGACTTTTCGGAAAACCTGCCGGCTGGTACCATTAAGCCCTTCGTGCCTGATGAATACCGTATCATCCTGTGAAACATTACCACTACCTACAAATACCCCCGACACATGTGCATTGGCATCATTCCCTGGCAGTTCGATTATATGTTCATTTCTGGTCAAGGGAGAGTTTCCGAATAGTGAAAAGGATTTAAGGGAGGCTGATTCATCGACCTTGGCATATTGATGGATCAGACTTTGGGCCTCAGTATTTCCAACGGCAATTCTGATATGGTTGAATTCTCCATCGGGTTCGACATGAACCTCATTGACCATATTCACCCCCGACCACGGATTGCCAATCTCAACAAGGGTCAACTTGGCACCGGACGAAACCCTGATGATGTTATGGACCAGATGTTCACCTCCAGCGAAACCTTCCCCATAACTCAGAATTACGGGATCAGCGATTTCTCCTTTGGCCCAAAGGCAAAGACCTATTTGACTATGATCAATGCAGTATTTGGCAAACGGTCTAGGAATCGGTTTCTGAATTCTGTTTTCGATAACACCTGCAATGTCATCTATCCATGAAGATTTTCCTTGATACAGGTTTTTAAATCCTACCTCCAGGGCACTGGAAATTCTCCTGTCGGATTGATCGAACAAAAGCTCGTTAGGTTGCAGGACAAACTCGATTTTGTCCATACCATCTAAATTGTATATTGCTGCTGTCTGTGCAGGAGACATGGCTTTTATGTTATTATGAGGCTGTGTCTGACAAGCCTGCTCTGAGATTTCCACAAATTGGTCGGGCCTGGTAAACTTCCAGTATTCATCCCCTCTTTTCGGGAAATTGTATCCGCCTTTGTTTTCAGTCAACATGATCAGAAGCTACTTCTCTAAAATAATTTTGTTCATTAAGGTGGATTGAAATCAATTCAGATTACTGAGTATATTCGAGTATCCGTTGTTTTCTATATCCAAAGCAAGTTGGGCTCCACCAGATCGGACAATACTTCCATCAACCATGACATGTACAATGTCAGGTTGAATATGGTTCAATAATCTTTGGTAATGTGTGATTACGATTATTGCCCGGTCAGGGCTTCGTAAGGCGTTTACCCCTTCAGATACCTGCTTCATGGCATCAATATCCAAGCCGGAATCAGTTTCGTCCAAAACACACAATGAGGGTTCAAGAACTGCCATTTGCAGAATTTCATTTCGTTTCTTCTCTCCACCTGAAAACCCGTAATTTACCGGACGTTTCAATAGGTCTGGATTTATGTTCAGTTCCTTGGCTTTTGTTCTTACCAGCTTCAGGAAGTCACTTGCGGAGATTTCTTCCTCACCCCTTGCTTTCTTTATTGCATTAAAGGCTGTTCTAAGGAAGGTCATATTGCCAACTCCTGGAATTTCCACAGGATACTGGAATGCCAGAAAGACCCCCATGGCAGCCCTCTCTTCGGGTTCCAATTCAAGGATATCTTCATCATTGAAGGTAATTGAACCTTCGGGAACTTCATAACCATCACGTCCAGAAATGATATATGACAGGGTTGATTTGCCTGATCCATTTGGTCCCATTATGGCATGTACCTCGCCTGGTTTTACCTTTAGATTGACGCCCTTGAGTATGGGTTTGTCCTCCTCTTCGAGAATTGCATGCAAATTTTCAATTTTTAACAAAAATAACTCCTTAGTATGTTTTCGAGTTGGCTAAATATTTGGGTGAAATTACTGCCGAATCCTGTCTTCAAGTGAAATTTCTATTCTTCTTCACCATGGAAATAATTGACCTGATTCTCCATGAGCCCGATATATTTCATGTAGGCAGATTCAAAATCTTTGCCGGGTTTGATGCTAAATGCCAGTATTTTATCACTGTCGGGATATTCACAGATATCGGGATCGTTTTTGGTCGAAATCGCAAGGTATTTCAAAACTTCATCGCTGTTGTTGATAATCTGATGGGCCCCTTCCCTGCCACCTCTGGGTGCGCCACAAACTGAACCGGCTGAAATCTCGATCGTCTTGTCGCCATATCGGTAGATGCCCTTTCCTTCAGTAACAATGAAAAGTTCATCATTTCCCAAATGATTATGAAATGGAAAGGCCCTACGGCCCGGTTTTACCTCAAAATATCTGCAACCGATTCCTTCAAGACCGAGGGGTTGGCCTAAATCAGATACCTTTCCACCGAATTTGGTTAACTTTTTCGATGTAAAATCGAAAGGAGTAAGGGTATTTATGTCAATAACAGGTGAATTAGTCGCCATGATAACTTAAAAAATTAATGATGAATTAGGTCTGAACTTGAAACCGAAAATTGTTCGATGTTCAAGTGGTCTTTCCGAGTAATTTTGTCAAGATTTAGCCAACCGATCCTTCGAGTGAAATTGCAACCAGTTGTTGAGCTTCCATGGCGAACTCCATGGGAAGTGATTGCAACACTTCCTTGCAGAAGCCATTGACCACCAGAGCTACAGCTGCTTCTTCGTCAATACCCCTTTGGCGACAGTAAAAAAGCTGATCTTCGTCAACCTTTGAAGTGGTTGCCTCGTGTTCTACCCGGGATGTATTGTTTTTAACCTCAATATAGGGAACCGTGTGTGCACCACAATTATCCCCGATCAACAGGCTGTCACATTGGGTATAGTTGCGACAGTTGCTGGCCCGGGGATGAACGGAAACCAGCCCACGATAGGTATTTTGTGCCTTTCCTGCCGAAATTCCCTTTGACACAATCCTGGATTTGGAACCATGTCCCAAGTGAACCATCTTGGTACCGGTGTCAGCTTGCTGGAGATTATTGGTGATGGCGATGGAATAGAATTCTCCTTGAGATTCCTTTCCTCTCAAAATACAAGAAGGATATTTCCAGGTAACTGCAGAGCCTGTCTCAACTTGTGTCCACATGACATGTGAACGGTCTCCTCGGCAATCGGCCCTTTTAGTAACAAAATTGTAAATTCCACCCTTCCCTTCTTCATCACCGGGATACCAGTTTTGAACGGTCGAATATTTGATTTCGGCATCTTCCAGGGCAACAAGTTCAACCACTGCGGCATGCAATTGGGTGGTATCACGTTGTGGTGCGGTACAGCCTTCAAGGTAACTTACATAGGACCCTTCATCAGCAATGATCAGGGTTCTTTCAAATTGACCTGTGTTTTCGGCATTAATTCTGAAATAGGTGGAAAGTTCCATCGGACACCTAACACCGGGGGGCACATAGACAAATGAACCATCAGAAAACACAGCTGAATTGAGGGTTGCAAAATAGTTGTCGGTAATTGGTACAACTGACCCCAAATATTTTCGGACCAGTTCTGGATGATCTTCTATGGCTTCGGATATCGGGCAGAAAATGACACCAGCCTTTTGCAGCTCGTTCCGAAAGGTTGTTCCTACAGATACTGAATCAAATACTGCATCAACTGCTACCTTCCTGGCATCAGCAGGTGATTCAGATGCCCCCTCAATCCCAGCCAGAACCATTTGTTCCTTGAGTGGTATTCCCAGTTTCTGATAGGTTTCCAAAAGGGTTGGATCAACCTCATCAAGGGATTTCGGACGTTTCACCATGCTTTTGGGCTTGGCATAATAATATTGATCTTGATAGTCGATTTCGGGATAGTTTACCATGGCCCAGGATGGTTCCTTCATTTCCTTCCATCGATTGAATGCACTCAGTCTCCACTCGGTCATCCATTGTGGTTCGTTATTCTTTTCGGAAATCAGCCTGACTATTTCCTCGTTAACCCCCTTAGGAGCAAACTCCATTTCAATTTCCGTTTCCCAGCCATGCTTGTACTTGCCTCCAACGGACTTGACCGTTTCAAGGGTATTCTTATCCACACCGTCCTTAATTTTTGTCATTTCCATGGAAATTATCCTTTCAATTCCGATGTTTGCATAAATTTTCTGGTAAATTTAATTTCTGTTGTTCTTGAGTTTGTCAATCCACAGCTTGGCAAATCTCAGTACGTCATCCCTATTTGTTGCTGGTCCCAGTGAAACCCGAATGGCAGAGGATGCAAGTTGGGGTGAAACCCCCATTGCTTCTAGAACCCCACTCGACCGTAACTTCCCAGAGGAACAGGCAGACCCTGCTGAAACTGCAAAACCCGATAGATCTAAATTTATGATTTGGTGTTCGCTTTTCCAACCTGATGCAGCAAAATAACTTGTGTTGGGTAGTCTTTCGGCTTCCCGACCAAAAAAGACTATATCCTTAACTTCATCCAGTAATATATCTTCCAAATGATCCCTTATTTCCCTGACTCTTTCCCACTCACCATTTTTCAGTTCCTTATCGGCTTCTTCCAACGCTGCAGCGAAGCCAATAATTCCGAGTACATTTTCAGTACCTGATCTGAATCCATACTCTTGCCCTCCTCCCCTGATATTCGGGTTGATTACAGCTTCTGGTTTCTTCAAGAGGGCACCGGTACCCTTGAGACCGCCAATTTTGTGGGCCGAAATAAAGGCAATCCTGACTCGCTCAAAAATCTCCTTGGTTGGAATTTTTCCCAATGCTTGTGTACCATCGGTAACATGCAGGTCACGAGGAATTGCTTGAATAACCCCGGTTTCCCCATTGGCAATTTGCAGGCACGAATTTAGTGGTGACTTAATCTCAACTATCCCATTCTTGTCAGCGGTTAGACTAGTTTTGGTCCATGCCTTAACACATTCATGTTCTATTCCAGAGGCATGTAGACCTTTTCCCTGTAGAGATAAAGCCGCACTTTCTGTAGCACCTGACGTAAAGATTATATCCTCTGGAGGAAAACCGCATATTGATCCAATTGATACCCTAGCCCGTTCTATCATAGCCTTGGCAACCCTGCCTTCCTGGTAAATTGCAGAGGGATTGCCCCAGGAATCAAGGGCCTCACTGATGGTTTTTTTTACTACCTTCCTTATTGGCGAGGTAGCATTCCAATCAAGATAGGTCCTTTTGCTCATTGGAATCGTAAATGTTGAGTATGTCAGGTACAGCTGGACATGGAGCCAAATCGTTGTTGATTATATCCGACAGCCTTATACCATGAAGGTAAACATAAACTTGGGCAGAAAGGCCTTCCCACAACCTGTTGGCTAGGGATTGTGCCTTGGTACCTGAACTTCCCCCCGAAACACCAGCCCCAGTCTCAAGTGCATTCATTGGCTCTTCAACTGCTTCCAAAATCCGCAAAATTCTGATTTTATCTGGTGACCTTGCTAATTTATATCCACCGCTTGGGCCTCTGGAAGCGGTTATTAGTTTGGCTTTTTTAAGTTTCATGAAAAGTTGTTCAAGGTAGGTTATAGAGATGTTCTGTTGTTTGGAAATATTCACTAGATTGGTGTAACCTCCATTCTCAGTCAATGCCAGGGCGGTCATGGCAACCATGGCATACCTGCCCTTGGTACTTAACCGCATTTATTTTCCTCCTTATTTTCAATTTGTATTGGGTATTTCAGAATGAATTATCTTGGTGGTTTCTTGATTATTGATATATGTCCATTGCCCTTTTCTCAAACGAAGCGACTATTTTTTGCAAGGCCTCCTGAAAAATGAACCCGGCAATTTTCTGGAACAATTTGGATTTGAATTCGAATTCCACTTGGTATTCAACAATGCACCCTGAACCTTCTACCGTAAACAACCATTGGCTTTCCAGATACTTCAAGGGGCCTTCAAGATATCTTATGTTGATTTTACGGCTATTGGGGACAAATTCAACTATCGATCTGAACCTTTCATGAAAAATCTTAAAAGTTATCAACAGATCAGCGTCGACAATTGTTTTTTCACCTTCCTCCTTAATCGACCGGATACGTGTACCGGTACACCAAGGTATGAATTCGGGATAGGATTCGATATCTGCAACCAGGTCATACATTTGCTGATCAGAAAATGGCAATTTCCTTGTTTCACTGTACTTCGGCATTTGAGATTACTCGACTTGCTCCTTCAAATTTGACCTCCCTATTAGCAGATGTTGGAATTAATTTAAACCTTGTGTCTGCTTGTTCCTTGCTTGCCGAAGTCGAACAAAATCTTCCTCGGCATGGTAACTTGATCTTGTCAAGGGGCTTGCAGATACCATCAGGAAGCCTTTGCCATAGGCCATTTTTTCATAAGTCTTGAATTCTTCGGGAGTCACGAATTTCCTAATGGGATGATGTTTTGGTGTGGGTTGGAGATATTGTCCAATGGTAATAAAGTCCACATTTGCAGACCTCAGATCATCCATGACCTGGATCACCTCGTTTTTTTCTTCACCCAATCCAACCATGATGCCTGATTTTGTAAATAGTTTCGGGGATAATTCCTTGGCCCTGTAGAGCAACTGCAGTGAATGAAAGTAACGTGCACCTGGTCGAACAGTAGGATAAAGAGAGGGTACAGTTTCCAAGTTATGGTTGAAAATATCAGGTGAGGCATCGATAACCATTTCCTGGGCAGATGGTTCACACCTGAGGAAATCCGGAGTCAATATTTCTACGGTTGTATCAGGATTTTTGTGCTTTATTGACCTTATGGTCATGGCAAAATGCTCAGCCCCTCCATCCTTCAGATCATCCCGGTCAACACTTGTTACTACCACATGCTTCAATCCGAGTTTATGAACGGCATGGGACACACGACTTGGCTCAAATGGATCCAAATCAGATGGTTTTCCGGTAGCAACATTGCAAAAGGTACAACCTCTCGTACAGATTTCCCCCATGATCATGAATGTTGCATGATTCTTGCTCCAACATTCCCCAACATTGGGACAGGAGGCCTCTTCACAAACAGTAACAAGCTTGTTGTCCCGAAGAATATCCCTGGTTCTTCGGTACCCCTCTGAAGTTGGTGCCTTTACCCTAATCCAATTGGGTTTTCGCATTATTGGATTGGATTTTCTATGTGCTTTTTCCGGATGCCGTAATTCGGGAATGGAAAGGTCTATAGAGGTCATTGATAATAATTACGAAAGCACTAAATTTTTGGTTGATTACAATTGAATCAGGTAAATGATTTTAACATTTTTCAATCATGAACACTGAATAAAGTATTATATTTTTTCATCTAACCAAGAGGAATACCCAAATGGCTCGAAATATACTGCTGACAATTTCAGTGAGTATTTCAAATCAGAAAAGGGTATTCAGCCCGAATTCGTAATGGCAATAAGAAGCTTTGACAATAACTAGTCTCAATGGTTCATTAATTATTGGAAAATAAACTCAATTTAAATTTTTGCTTGAAGAGCTCAAGGAGGAACAGTGACACGCATAAAAGTTGATAATCCAATCGTTGAAATTGATGGTGATGAAATGACCCGGATCA
>CAZHIL010000066.1:0-2535 GCA_964532985.1 uncultured Albidovulum sp.
GTCTTGAACAATCCCTTGATTGAAGTTGCGTTTTTATCCAAGCCTGATGGAATGCCAAGGGGATTGGCAAGCTGGATATTGCCCAGCTGGGTTTTAAGGTTCGGTTGGCCAATCTGCGAGGTGTTAAATGGAAACAGTCCCCACTCGGTCAACTTGTGGGATATATCCCTTGAGAACTCGGCAGGGAATAATTCGAGGATGGATATTGAATATTTTTCTAATTCCAGCAATGGGTAGCCTAAATCAGAGGAAGAAATATTATAAACAAAGTGTATTCAAACGATTTACCTTATACTTACATTATCTTTTCGGTAGTAAATTACTAGACCTAATTGGAATAACATTGACCAACCTTGACATTAAATTCCCTTCCATTGCAGACCTGAGGAAAGTTGCCAAACGTAAAATTCCACATTTTGCCTTCGAATACCTAGACAGTGGTACGGGAAGTGAGTATGGGGTTAGGGAAAACAGGTATCGGTTAGACCAGATCAGGTTTCTGCCAGAAATACTGCATGGCGAGATTGGTTATGATTTAAGCCAGGAATTCATGGGTAAAACCTATCCATTGCCGATAGGAATAGCTCCTGTCGGGATGTCAGGACTGATTTGGCCTGGTGCTGAAAAAATTCTTGCCGACAAGGCACACGAGGCAAATATACCCTTCTGCCTCTCAACGGTAGCTGCAGTCTTACCAGAGGACGTAGCTCCGATGATTGGAGATAATGGCTGGTTTCAACTTTATGTACCTTATAGTGGTGAAGTCAGAAGGGATATATTTAAACGGGTACGAAATGCAGGTTTCAAGAAGTTGGTGGTAACTGTTGATGTCCCCGAACAATCAAGAAGGGAAAGACAAAGGCGCGCAGGCCTTGTCTATCCTCCAAAAATCACTCTTTCTCATATCATATCGGCAATGATTTGCCCAAAGTGGAGTTTGGCAAGGCTTCAGGAAGGCATGCCTCGACTGAAACTGCTGGAAAGCTACGACGGTGATGATAAAAAAAGCAAGGATGGCAGTACCACTGCCGGATCTCTCTATAGGGGTAACATTGATTGGCCCACCATGGAGCATATCAGGGACGAATGGAAGGATGATATACTGGTAAAGGGTATCATGATCCCAGAGGATGCCTTGAGGTTGAAAAAATTGGGTATTGACGGGATTTGGGTGTCCAATCATTCCGGTAGGCAATTCGAAGGTGGTCCTGCACCAATTGAACAATTGCCAAAGGTTCGGGAAATACTAGGAGATGAATTCCCTATAGTTTATGACTCAGGCATCACTGGTGGGCTTGATATTATCAGGGCATTGGCCTGTGGGGCTGATTTTGTTTTTTTGGGCCGGGCATTCCATTTTGCAGTCAGTGCACTGCAGGGAAAAGGAGTCGAGCACCTTCTCCATATCCTGGCTGAAGACATGAAATCCAACATGGGGCAAATAGGTGCCAAAGATATCAAAGCCATCAAGGCCAAAAAAATAATTTTGCGAGATTGATTTTGATATTGACCGAAAGGGGTGTTTTGATATTCAATACTATTTACGAAATGTATTTTTATTGGATTGGTTTTTTTCATTTTTTGAGACTGAGATTACTTGATAAACGGGGGAAAACATGGATGTAGAAGCTGACAGGGACCTGGAACTGGTTCGACAAGCAGTCGAAGGTGCCAAAGGGTTGCCTAACAACCATTACATTGATCAGGCTACCTATGAAGAAGAAAGGGAAGTTCTACTTTTCAATAATTGGGCCGGTATCGGTCTCGGATCAGATATTCCCAATCCAGGTGATGTTTCTCCGGCAAATTTCGCAGGCATGCCCTTGTTGATGGTCAGGAACCATGAGGGTGACATTCAGGTCTTCCAAAATACCTGTCGTCATCGCGGGATGAAACTGGTTGAAAAAAACTGTAATCTGAGAGGCACCATCCGATGCCCTTATCACAGCTGGAGTTACAATTTGGATGGTTCCCTGCGGGCGACTCCCCATGTTGGTGGGCCGGGGATGAACATCGACAAGCATATAGTCCGAGAAGATTTGGGATTAACCAAGATCAATACCCATGTATGGCGGGATATTGTATTTGTTAATGTCTCTGGTACGGCCCCGACCTTCAGGGAATATGCGTCAAAACTTCTGAAACGATGGCATGAACATGAACAGCCAATGTATCATGGAGGACCGGTTTCGGGCTTTAATTTTGATGTGGCCTGCAATTGGAAACTGGCTGTGGAAAATTATTGCGAGAGTTATCATTTGCCTTGGATTCATCCCGGTTTGAACAGTTATTCAAGACTGGAGGATCACTACCATATCGAGGAACCGGGACATTTCTCGGGTCAGGGTACCCTCGTTTATAGGCAAATCATAGGGGATCAGGGTGAAAAATTCCCCGATTTCCAGAATTTGAGCAAATTCTGGAATACCGGTGCCGAGTATATTGTCTTGTTCCCCAATGTGATGTTGGCCACCCAGCGAGACCACGGCTATGCCATCATTTTGCTTCCACAGGGACCGGAAAGAACTATTGAAC
>CAZHIL010000067.1:0-9009 GCA_964532985.1 uncultured Albidovulum sp.
ACCAAAAAGAATTCTTTATTTAGGAATATTTGTGAAAATTATCGGTATTGATCCCGGATTAACCAAAACTGGTTGGGGTATAATTGAGGTAAGAGGGCAAAATTATACCTACATTGATTGTGGGGTGATTGCTCCCAGGGAAACTGACATTTCCAAAAGATTACTGACTATTTTTACTAAACTTTCAGATGTCATCGAGGATTTCAAACCCGAAACTGCCGCAGTAGAAAAAACATTTATCAACAAGGATGGGGCCAATTCTCTGAAACTTGGCTATGCAGGCGCCATGGCATTATTGGCACCCTCCAAAGCAGGTCTGGAAGTGAGTCAATATGCCCCGAACACAATAAAAAATGCCGTTGTGGGATTAGGACATGCCACCAAAGACCAGGTCGAGTACATGATACGGGTCCAATTGAAAGGGTTTCAGAATAAGGGACATGATAGTACAGATGCTCTGGCCATTGCCTTGACCCATTCATTGCTTTCACCCCAGATCAATATTGTAATGCCATGCAATTAGAGGGTTGAACAAGTGATAGGCAAGATTTCTGGAATCATTGATTTTATCGGTAGCGACTTTGTCCTTTTGGATGTAAATGGAGTAGGTTACGAGGTGTACTGTTCCACAAACACCTTGAATTCATTGCCGTCACTAGGAGAACAAATTACCTTGTTTACCGACCTTCTGGTTAGACAGGACCTACTTCAGTTGACTGGATTCAAAAATCTAAATGAGAGGTCGTTTTATAGGGAATTGTTGACGGTCCAGGGTGTTGGAATGAAAGGTGCACTTTCCATTGTTGATACCATCGGTGTAACTGCTTCCATAAGGGCTATTTCGATGGATGATTGGCAACCGTTCAAATCCGCACCCACCATAGGGCCCAAAATAGCCCAGAGAATTGTTCTGGAACTTAAGCCCAAGATTAGTAAATTGTTGATTTTGGGTGGTGAAAGTGTTGATTCACAAACCACAAGGGTTCAATCGGGAAAAAATACTGAAAGCAAGGAGTCAGAGGAGTCAAAGAAATACAATAGGGAGGCACAAATCAGAACCGAAGCCCTTTCGGCCTTGGTTAAACTGGGTTATTCGGAGAGTGTTGCGGCAGGTGTACTTACACAAATTATTCTGGAGTCGGATGAACCGACAACTGAAAGTCTGATCAAAGAATCCTTGCAGCGATTGTCCTCACTTTAATATTCAAACTGATATATGGCTGAAACTACATCCGCAATTACACCGGAAAATATTCCGACAGATAAGGATCATGCGCTGAGACCAAGAAACCTCAAGGATTTTATTGGCCATGAGGAGCTGAGAAGTAATCTGGGCGTTTTTATTAAAAGTGCTACCCTACAATCAAAACCAATGGCCCATACCCTTTTTTATGGTCCTCCGGGTTTGGGTAAAACCACATTGGCTCAAATAATTGCCAGGGAAATGGATGTTAACTTTTCCATGACTTCTGGCCCAGTTCTGGCCAAGGCCGGTGATCTGGCTGCCATATTGACCAAGCTGGATTCCCACGATGTCCTGTTTATTGATGAAATTCACAGGCTGCATCCTATAGTTGAGGAAATCCTCTACCCGGCCATGGAGGATTTTGCTCTGGATCTGGTTGTCGGTTCGGGGCCTGCCGCCCGGTCAGTTCGAATAGACTTGAATCAATTTACCTTGATTGGAGCCACTACCCGACTCGGTTTATTGACAACCCCACTCAGGGATCGTTTTGGAATCCACATGAGACTGGAATTTTATTCAGCGGAAGAGTTGTTGAAAATCGTAACTAGGTCGGCCCAAGTTCTGAACATCGACATTGAAGTATCGGGGGCCATGGAAATTGCCAGGAGATCAAGAGGAACACCCCGTGTGGCCAATCGGCTTTTAAGCCGGGTGATCGATTTTGCCATAGTTGAAAACAATGGTATGATCAGCGATGAAATTGCCACCATGGCCCTGGATCGATTGGGGGTAGACCATGAAGGACTTGATTCCACTGACCGGAAATACCTGACCATAATTGCTGATCATTATGATGGTGGACCGGTTGGAATTGAGACCATATCAGCTGCAATGTCCGAGGTGAAGGATACAGTGGAAGATGTCGTTGAACCCTATCTAATGCAGGCAGGATTCATTAGCAGGACACCCAGAGGGAGAATGTTGACATCCCTTGCATGGAAGCATTTAGGCAAAAAACCTCCCAATGCCATTAAGGATTTATTCAGCAGTACCAACAATGAAACATGAAGAGACCTACAGGGTCTATTATGAAGATGTTGATTTGGCTGGAATAGTCTATTACGCCAACTATTTGAGATTCATTGAACGAGCCCGTTCTGACATGTTGAGGGACAGGGGAATAAACCAAAGTGAACTTAGGAACCACCATGGCATTGTTTTTGTCGTCAGAAGGGTTTCTGCGGATTATATATCACCTCTGAAATTCGATGATCTCGCTACCGTAAAAACCGAAATTATTCACCTTACACCTGTTCGGATTGAAATGAACCAGATTCTGTTGGTCAGGCAGAAAAGGTTGTTTGAAGCAAAAATTACCTTGGCTTGTACAGATCTGAATGGGAATCTGATCAAGATGCCAAATGAGATTTTCAAGAGGTTAAGGCCAGAACCCAATCAGAACAGGTGAGGGATATGAAGGTTCTTATTTCAGGTATTTTGTATAATATGTAAGATACAAATGCTTCAACAGCACTTATCCACATTGAATTTTCCTAATGGTTATTGTTATTTTGGTTAATCTTTACTAGTATTATGGAAATAAGACCCCTGACTTAGGGTGGCTGGATGATTTAGGGCAGTAATTATGGAAACGGAGTTAATCTTAGCATCGGAAGGCTTGGATTTCAATTTGTTGAATCTCTTCCTTCTGGCAGGATTCGTGGTTCAATGCGTAATGGTTTTACTTATCCTAGCATCAATAATTTGCTGGGCAATAATTTTCCAAAAACTGTTGTTTTTTGGAAGAGTGAGAAAACAGACCCTATCCTTTGAAAATGCTTTCTGGTCAGAGGAATCCGTAGAAGAACTTTATAATAGAATAAAAGGTAATCCCATTGGTGCCTTGCAACGGATTTTTTGTGCAGCGATGGATGAATGGGACAAATCCCACAGCAAATCGGGGGTATTGATCTCTGGAGCTTCCTCACGAATAGACCGTTCAATGAGCAATGCTGTAAATAACGAGATCAATACTCTTTCAAGAGGTTTGGATTTTCTTGCAACCGTTGGGTCAACGGCACCGTTTGTGGGTCTGTTCGGGACGGTTTGGGGCATAATGAATGTATTTTCTGAAATCGGAATTCAGGAAAATACCAATCTTGCGGTCATTGCACCGGGGATAGGTGAAGCCCTGGCTGCAACCGCTTTGGGGTTATTGGCTGCTATCCCAGCCGTTGTATTCTACAATAATCTGTCTACCAAGGCCAATAGTCTTGCTGCCCGGTTTGATGATTTTGCCGATGAGTTTTCGACTATAGTTTCAAGAGAAATCGAACAGATGGTTCAGAGTTACGAATAGCTTATGGCCCTTTCAATAAACAAGTCAGGACGACATTCCCGTCGCCAAAAAAGTATCATCCACAAACCCATGTCGGAAATAAACGTCACCCCATTTGTCGATGTGGTTCTTGTACTACTCATAATTTTCATCGTGGCTGCACCCTTGTTGACGGTGGGTGTTCAGGTTCAACTGCCCGAAACCGCAGCAACTCCACTGAGCGATAGTGGCGAAGAACCGCTAACACTTTCAATTACTGCCGACGGACAAGTCTCAATCAACAAGACGGAATATTCCAATAACGAACTGATACCGAAACTCAGATCCATATTGGCCGAAAGAACCTCTGACAAGATTTTCTTAAGAGGTGACAAAGAAGCTAGGTATGAAATTATAATGCAGGTAATGGGAGCACTAAACAATGCCGGTTTCAGGAATATTTCGCTGGTAACCGATGGCGGAGGCCCTACCTTCGATCAACTGAATTAGTAATAATGTGGTTTGCTGGTGAGATCAGGTTTTGCTCTTTCAATATTTGGACATGCACTGATTTTGTTTCTCATTATTGGTGTAGAGTTCTATCGAACACCGAATTTCATTATTCCAGCCAATGAAGTGATCAGTATTGAATTGATTTCCGAAGTGGAACTTAATCGTGATATGATTTTGGCCGAGGAAAATGTTGAACCATCCGACATGGAACAGATTACCGAAACCGAGGATGAGCCTCTTGAAATAACAGAATTTGTTCAGCCGGTAATTCCCGATTTAAAGGTTCAGCCCAACATTGCCGAAGTATCTGCCAATATACAAGCCATCAGTCCCGAATTGCCCCAACCTATTGAACCTCCCGGAGTTAAGATTGGAGTACCCGAGGGTATAACAGAAAATATTGTGATCAAGGACCCAACCCTTTTACCCAAGGCGAACGAATTCAAATTACCTGAAATTCCCAAGGTTACTTCTGAATACAATCCCTTGGAAAAACCGGAACTGAAGGTAGCTGAAATAACCCAGGAAGCCACTTCACCAAGTGAAGAAACGGTGCTTGAATTGGAACCTGAACCCGTTGAGGAAAGCACGACAGAGGAAGCAACAACACCCATTACCGTTACCGAAGCTAATAAATCTGAAGAAGCAACGGTTCCTTCAACGGATCTCAAGGTCACCAGTAATCTGTTGGCCTTGGGGTCACCTACCAGCCGTCCAAAAGACTTCACGGTCTCTGAAGATTTGGACATTGATTCAGTGATATCACAAATTCTTGAAGAAACCACACCCAGTCAAACCGTTCAGGCAGAACTCGAACCAGAGCCGGTGGCACTTACCAGTAGTGAAATCGAAAGGTTAAGAAGCCTGATTGTTGATAATTGGAATATTGGTGCGCTTTCCTCAGAAGCAAAACGGGTAATACTGACTGTACGAATAAGAATGGACGAAACAGGCAAACCAATTGAAATTGAATTGTACAATTCAGATGGAGGAGTGAACGATAAGGCCGTGGAGGTTGCATTTGAAGTAGCAAGGAGAGCAATCACGAAAGGGTTGGAAAATGGACATGATCTACCGAAGGAAAAATATGATCTTTGGAAAGAAGTCCTTTACACATTTAACCCTGAGCAAATGAGAAACAGATAGAAACAGTAAAGCATATAATGGGTTCATGTGTTCGATTGTTTGGTTCTATGTAACAAAACTTCTGCTGTTAGAGATTTACCTGGGATATGAGTTAGCTGAAACAAAAATTGTTGATCATGTACCTTCAAGGTAATTCGGGTAGAACTATTTACCAGAATTGTTATAGACAGTAGGAAGAAACCTATTAATATAAGGTTTTATAACTTACGGATGGATAATTGAAATTGCCTGGACCCACAAAAGGAACATTCAAAATTGGTCCAGTCTATATGTTTTTGAATTTGATCCTGGATTTGAGTTGAAAATACTAACCATTTGAACGAGGATAAATTATATAATCCTGAAAGAATAAGGAATAGATACCAATGCGTTTGGCCTTAAGGGTAGTTTCATTATTAGTAATCATCAGTTTTCTGGGGGGACAGGGATTGGCCCAGTCCAGAAGTGATGGTCCTCTGCAAATAGAGATTAATGAAGGAATTATCCAACTTTTTCCAATTGCCGCTCCACAGTTCATTGCCGAGAGTGCTGGAACCACAAAACAGGCAGAGGATATTACCGATTTGATTTTATCCAATCTGGAGCGAACAGGATTGTTCAGGATTGTGCCAGAGAGTTCTCATATTGGAAAAATTACGAATTTTGATTCTCCCGTACAGTTTTCGGATTGGAAAGCCATTAATGTTGATGTTCTCCTGACTGGAGCAGTTGCACATGGTGAAGATGGTAATTTGGTTGTTAAAATCAGATTGCATGATGTATTCGCCGAATCCAGTTTGGGACAGGGGGTACTATATAGGGGGACCGAAAGTAACTGGCGACGTTTGGCTCATAAAATCTCGGATGTGGTTTATTCCCGAATTACAGGTGAAGGCGGCTATTTTGATACAAGGATAGCTTTCATTTCGGAATTTGGAGCCAAGACTGATCGTACAAAGCGGTTAACCATCATGGATTATGATGGCGCTAATGTAAGGTTCCTGACCGATGGCACATCCCTGGTATTGGCTCCTAGGTTTTCTCCTGAAGGAGATGAGTTGATCTATACCTCGTACAGGACAGGCAAACCCAGCGTATTTCGTTTGAACCTCAGGAATGGGAGAGAAACAAGGGTCCTGGACACTCCCGACATGACTTTTTCACCGAGGTTTTCACCTGATGGCAAAAAAGTCATGTTTTCACGAACGACAAGAGGGAATACCGACATTTATGAAACCAATCTGGCAACCAATGAAGCGAGTAGAATTACAAGAAATCGTGCCATTGATACTGCACCGACCTATTCACCGGACGGCAAAAGTATTGCCTTTGAATCAGACCGTAGCGGTACTACTCAAATATATACCATGAACCTCCGTGGCGGGAATGTATCGAGAATCAGTTTTGGAGATGGAACGTACGGAACCCCTGTATGGTCTCCAAGAGGAGATTACATTGCCTTTACAAAACAGGATGGGAATATATTTCATATTGGAGTGATGTTGGCAGATGGTACGGAGGAAAGACTTTTATCGAGATCATTTTTGGATGAGGGACCGACCTGGGCACCTAATGGAAGGGTGTTGCTGTTCTTCAGGGAAGAGCCTGGGGAAAGGGGTGGACCGTCTCTCTATTCGGTCGATGTAACAGGTAGAAATTTGACAAAACTGGATACTCCAAACTTTGCATCGGATCCAACATGGTCCCCTCTTAGGTAATTATAAGGGTAATAAAGGAGCATAAAATGAAGTTATTGAGAATATTGGGCTTAATCGGTTGTTTACTACTTATCGCAGGTTGTGGTGCAAACACTGTAACCAGAGGTAGTACCGTAAATACCAGTGGTGGAGATGATACTGCTGGTGATGGCTTTTCTGGCATTGAAGATAGTGTTATTGATACTGAAAGTGAGTATGCGTATTTTTCGAAGGATTACTTTGACTATGAAATTGGTGACAGGGTATTCTTTGCCCTTAATGAAAGTGCACTAACCAATGAGGCGAAGGAAATTTTGATGGAACAAGCTGATTGGTTGCAGCGAAACCCAGATATGACAATCACTATTGAAGGACATGCTGATGAAAGAGGTACCAGGGAATATAATCTGGCCCTGGGTGCCAGAAGGTCTGAAGCAGTCAGAACCTTTTTGTTGCAACAGGGTGTCGGTGCCGTAAGAATGTCAACGGTTAGCTATGGCAAGGAACGCCCCTTTGCTGCCTGTTCGGAAGAGACCTGCTGGTCCAAGAACAGAAGGGTGGTAACTCAAATTGAAGAAACGGCCGGTAGTTAAATTGAATTTCAGTAATTTCATCAAGCCATTTCTTTTTGTACCACTACTATTTTGGGTAGTGGTACCGATTTTCGGTTGGTCACAGGAACAGGAAGAAGTTCTCGACCCGGTCGTAAAGGAACGTCTGGCCGATATCCGAATCGAACTTCAAAATCTTGATTTCAAATTGCAGGTTCTTCGATGGGAACTAGTACAAACGGATAATGAGATGGAAGGACAATTCTTTGGTTCTGACACTCTATTGGACCGTCTTGATGAAATCGAAAATGAAATCAGGGAAAATCTGAACAAGATTGAACTCATTGAATATAAAATCAACAATGAGGTAGCGAGGGTCTCAGTCAGTCTTCAGGAAATCGAAAAAAGGGTTGAGAAAATTGCGAGTGGCGAAGTGGCCCTCCCGATTAACCAACCCTCTCCCGAGGTGGAAAACTTTGAAATTCCCGAAAAACCTCAAGATAGCGCCCTGCTCGAAGATATTGAAGCAGATGATGTCCTATTCAACAATGGTTTGAACCATTTCGTGGAAAATGAGTTTGAGCAGGCAATTGTAGAGTTTGAGAAGTTACTTGAACTCTATCCGGACAACGATCTCAAGGCCGATACATATTTTTACCTTGGAGAGGCCCAAACGAAACTTGAGAAGTGGAAGGAAGCCAGTGAAGCATTTTTGAACAGTTTTCTGGAAGACAATTCCGGTCCTAGGGCCCCTTTGACCCTGTTAAGATTGGGACAGGTATTCGTGTCCTGGGAAAGAATTGAAGAAGCTTGTCAAATGTTCAGCGCCGTTGTCGAGCGCTTCCCGAATACCATTGAGGCTCAAAACTCCAAAAACTACATAAGTCGTTTTGAATGTAATGGGTCTACTTGAAACCGGTCAGGTTTTTCATTCTTTCGATACTCTTTTTTCCTTTACCAATCGGGATGTGGCCGTTGCTGTATCTGGGGGGAGTGACTCCATGGGGTTGCTCCTGCTTTTATCCGACTGGTGTAAGGTCAATAACCTGAATTTGAGGGTTGTATCAGTAAACCATCAATTAAGGCAAGAGGCACGGAAAGAATGTGAATTTGTCGCCCATGTTGCGAAAGGGTTGGGATGGACACATCAGACCCTTTATTGGAAAAATGATGGTTCCCATGGAAATTTATCCCTCAAGGCTCGGGAAGGCAGGTACAGGGTAATGTCCAAATGGTGTCTGGAAAATGGCATTGAAGATGTTTTTCTTGGCCATACACTTAACGATCAGGCTGAATCAGTACTTATGGAACTCAAAAGAAAAGCTGGTGTTGATGGATTATCAGCAATGCCAAGAACATTGAGTAGGTTTGGAGTCACCTGGATTAGGCCTCTTCTGGGCTATTCCCGTGTCGAAATCCAGGAGTATTTAAGAGCAAACAATCAGGAATGGATTTTGGACCCATCCAATGAGGACAGCCAGCGAACAAGGATTCAATTCAGGAATTTGATGCCTGAACTTGAGGAAGTCGGAATAACTGCAGAAGGCCTGTCCAGGGTTGCATCAAATTTGCAGAAAACCAGACAGGTGGTCGAATATGTCATTAGGGAAAAGGCCGAGG
>CAZHIL010000068.1:0-2893 GCA_964532985.1 uncultured Albidovulum sp.
CCACACCGCGGGCTCTCCAGTTTCAACGAATTCCAATGCCAGTTTGCAAACTGAAGTGTCCTGATTCTCCCTTTGATGGGATATTGGTGATGTGAAACCATAAATCTTGCCATTCTCGATAATGATATTACCAATCCTGCGTGATTGAAATTTGGGAAAGATCGGATGGATTGTTTCATCAACCCTGTATTCGACTATTCCTCCCTGATTGCTTTGACAATGGATCTTGCTGTCAATTGACTTGAATTTACAAAGTTTGTTGTTCTCTACATTCCCAAGGATGGATAATCCCGGTGGAACCGGAATTTCATTAGTACCTGTGACACTTGTGGAATCCATTGCCAGTATTCCACCGGGTAGAAATAAGACAAACCAAAGGGGAAGGATTGTCCAAAATCCTGGTCTTGCTAGTTTACTATACGTCATGAGCACCTCCTTCTCTACATAATCAGGGAAGGTGGTGAAACTTCAAAGGGATTGGTTCTTTATCCTTGATGTTTTTTGTGGATAACTTTTAAACGGGGTTAAATTCTAGGATGCCTTTCTAGCCTTCATTCTCTTTCTTATAAACCCGTAAAGAGGTAACAATAACAATATGATTGCAGCAATCGTAATCGGGCCGGCAATGGGTCTTTCCAGGAAAATCATCCAACTGCCATCCGACAATAGGAGGGATTGACGCAATTTGGGCTCAGCAATCGGTCCCAAGACTATTGCCAGCACCGCTGGTGCCAAGGGATAGTCGAGAATTCTCAGCAAAAAAGCACCAATTCCAAAAATTAACATCAACCAGACATCGTAAATATTTTGATAGGCTGCATAGGTTCCGACAACGGACAGAACAAAAATCAGGGGAGCCAATATGGAAAATGGCATCCTCAGCACCTTCAGAAACAATGGAATACAAGCCAGATTGACGGTCACTGCAATGACATTTGAAATATAAAATGAACCAATTAGAGGCCAGACAAATTCCGGTTGATCTGTAAACAACAAGGGTCCGGGTTGCAAACCCCAGATCACCATTCCGGCAAGCAATACGGCTGTAGTTGGAGAACCTGGAATGCCAAGTGTCATCATGGGAAGCATTGCGCCCGTCGAAGCCGAATTGTTGGCAGCTTCTGGTGCAGCAACACCATCGGCCCTGCCCTTGCCGAATTCCTCCTGATTCTTTGAAACCATTTTCGTAACACCATAGGCCATCAGGGAGCCAGGAGTAGCACCTGCTGCAGGCAAAATACCTACGAAGAAACCCAGAAATGAACCAATGGTTGTACCCCGCCAAGCCTCGGGAAAGGATTTTATGGCACTCCATACCCTAGCCAAAGTAATGTTGGCTTCAGTCATTTTAAGAGAATCCCGACTTGAATTGATGGTCCAAAGCATTTCTCCTATGCCATAAACACCAATGGCGAGAACAAGGAATTGTATGCCTCTACTGAACCATTGGGTGGAATCAAACAACAATAACCTTGGAGCTCCTGAAATAATATCAAACCCGACTGCAGACATGACCAGCCCGAAACATATGGAAATAATGGTTTTCGGGATATCATCACCACTCAAACCGATAAAGGTGGCAAAGGCCAGAAGCATCAGGGCAAAAATTTCCGGGTTGCCAAATTTCAAGGCAACCGAAGCCAGCAATGGGGCAGCACCGGTAAAGATTACATTGGAAAGCGTCCCTCCAACAAAGGAAGCTATGGCCGCGATGACCAATGCTTTTTCAGCATTACCCGAAAGGGCCATGGGACGGCCATCAAAGGTTGTTGCAACTGCTGTGGATGCACCCGGAATCCCCAAGGTTATGGATGAAATTGCTCCCCCGTACATGGCGCCGTAGTAAATTGCGGCCAAAAAGATCATTGGCGAAGAAATTGTTCCCGTGATTTCCTGAATGACAAAGGTAAAAGGAAGCAGGATGGCAACCCCATTGACTGACCCCAATCCGGGCATGGCACCCACAAATAGACCGATGACAACACCAAGAAAGGCTAGACCAAGGTTTGTGGGTTGGAGAGCGGCCCAAACTCCATCCAGTAAAAGTACAACAACTTCCATCGAAATATCTAGTGTATCAATTGGTGGTTTTTCATCTCGGACAGGCCATGGAATCAATCAAAGGAAAATATCATAAAGCGGTATAAAGATTGGTTCCAAAGCTCCCTTGGGTAAGACAATTCGCATTGCAACATCAAAGAAAAAGAAGCAGAAGACAGCTGCACTAATGCCTATCAGTGCAGCCAACCACCAGGGATGCTTTCCTAGAAAATAGATGTAGTAAAATAGAAAAATTGGAATCGCACCATAAAATCCTATCAGCCCAATCAGAAAAAGGAAGGCAACCAACCCACCACCAACAAGGGCAAACATTTTAATCCCATAGCTATCAAGGAAACTTTCCGTTGACCGTGAAGGTGGTGACCTGCGGCGGAACCAGTTTATGGCGACCATTATGGAACAAATAAACATGACCAGAGAAAGCCAAAATGGCCAAAACCCACTTCCTGGTCCTTCGTTGTTTACATTTATTCCGATGTTGGCAAATCTAACCGCGGTTGGATCCCAAGAAGGACCCTCTCCACTTTCCCACATCAGATAAAGGGAGAAGAGAGCTATAACAAAAGCTGTAACGAGCTCGGCTAACCGCACTCTTCCCCCCAACTATTTTTAAACCATACTCCCGAAGGAATTAGTTTATTGCACCTGAAGCCTTCAGAATGACTTCGTGTCGATCACGCTGAACCTGCCAATAATTGGCCAGATCATCACCTGATGTATAATCACCCAGCAATGACTTGTCGGCTTTGTATTGCTGCCATTCGGCAGAATCATAAACCTTGGCAAAGAGATCAGTGTAATAGGCCAGTGCTTCATCAGACATGCCTGGTGC
>CAZHIL010000069.1:0-12201 GCA_964532985.1 uncultured Albidovulum sp.
CCAAGCCGCAACAGCCATGTTTCCAAGTATAGGACGCGGACCAACCTCGATGATCACATCTACTCCGAGATCAGCTGCCGCTCCAATCCCTTTTGAAAAAGCAACAGCCTCACGGGCATGTCTTCTCCAATACAAACCATCTAGCAACGTTCCTTCTTCCACCAACTGACCTGTAAGATTACTGATCAAATCAAGCGAGGGGCTTGCAATGGCTAAATCATCAATGGTCTTTTCAATGTCATCGAGGATCGGCTCCAAGAGAGCACTATGAAAGGCTTTTTTGGTATTCAAGCGCTGGGTTCTGATTTTTTCTGCATCAAACATTTTGGTGATGCGTTCAATGTCTTCGATGGTACCACTCACCACCCGGTGGCTGCCGTTATCTGCAGAAACACTAAGATCAACGCTCGAAGATTCCGCATTTGCCTTATTGACAAATGAGGTTACCTGTTCAACAGCTGCAAAAACGGCAATCATGGCACCAGCCTCGGTTTGGGACATGAGAAGCCCCCGGGCAGCAGCAAACCGCATACCCTCTTCCAGAGTGTAAACACCTGCGGTATGGGCTGCTGCCAATTCCCCAATGCTGTGCCCCAAGACTACATCTGGCCGGACGCCCAAGCTGGCCCAAAGGGCTGTCAATCCACATTCCAGAGCATAGAGTGCTGGCTGTTCCCAAGCCGTGTCTTCCAGTTTTCCTTTGCCACCTTTTTTGCCGAACATGACTTCAAGCAGTGACACACCCCTAAATTCAAGGAATGTTTTCTCACAACGATCAAGAACCGAACGCATTACAGGTTCGGTTTCGTAAAGAGTTTTACCCATGCCAGCCCATTGGCTTCCCTGGCCAGTATAGGCAAACGCAATCTTGGAAGGAAATTGTCCTACGCTGTTTCCATCTCCATCAGCAATGGCACTGAGTTGTTCCCGCAAGGATTGGAGATCATTGAAAAGAAGGGCTTCGCGATGATCAAAATGAGACCTTCCAATACTTGCACTCCAAGCCATATCGGACAAAAGAGGTTCCATGGAAATGCTATCCGCTTTATTTTCATCAAGCCAGGAAAGATACTTTTCCGCAAGAGCACTAAGGGCCTTTTTTGATTTGCCTGACAAGGGCAATAAGCGGGTATTTCTAAGTCTTAAACCTTCATTTGTAACCTTATGATCCTCTATGGCAGGGGGAAGGTTAACAGTTACTGTTTTTTTCGGGCCTGCAGCCATTCCCCTGGGATAGGGTTCATTGTCCGACTTTTGGTATTCCTCGACAATTATATGGGCATTCGTTCCAGAAATTCCGAATGAATTGACCCCAGCAATGCACGGCCGGCCATCCTTAGGTGGCATTTCCATCAGTGAAGACGTTACCCTAATGGGCAATCGTTTCCAATCAAGGCTTGGATTGGGATTATTGAAATGCAAATGCTTGGGTATAATACCTCTTTGCATCACAAGTGTGGCCTTCATGAGTCCTGCGATACCCGCAGCCGACTCAAGGTGGCCAAGGTTGGTCTTTACTGAACCGACCAGAAGAGGATGTTCTGGATCTCTGCTCTTGCAGTAAACTGAAGCCACCGCATTAATCTCAATCGGGTCCCCAACCAGGGTTCCTGTGCCATGGGCTTCAAGGTAATCAACTTCGGAAGCTTCGATACCTGCCTGTGAAAGTGCAGTTTGCATCACCTGTTCCAAAGCAGGTTCATGGGGTACGGTCAGCCCGCTGCTTGCACCCCCATGATTGACGGCAGAACCCCTGATAACTCCCCAGATTCTGTTACCATCCCTTTCAGCTTCACTTAACCTTTTGAGTACAACAACTCCACAGCCCTCGCCACGGACATAACCATTGGCGGACTCGTCAAAGGCCTTGCATTGGCCATCAACTGATAACATCATGGCATCGGCACGAAGTTCAAAAATACGACCATTCAGGATGGCTTGAACCCCTCCGGCTATGGCCAAATCCGCCTTACCTTGTTGGAGGTCTGAAACAGCATCATGTACGGAGACAAGTGATGATGCACAGGCGGCATCGACTGCCTTCGCAGGCCCCATCAAACCCAAAACGAAAGATACCCGACCGCTTGTACCATTCAGATTGGTGCCACTGAGGGCATAAAGACAGGAAGCTGCATCTGTCGGCTTGTTGGAATCCACCACCAGCATTCTGTACTCGTCGTTACTTATACCAGTGTAAACACCCGTACGACTTCCCTTGAGTTGATCAGGATCTATTCCGGCATCCTCTAGGGCCTGCCAAGTTGTTTCAAGCATCATCCGTTGTTGCGGGTCAAGCAAGTTGGCCTCGACAGGTGAAATCCGGAAGAAACCAGCATCAAACATTTCAATTTCATCGACATAGGAACAAAAACGGCAGGCCTCACCCAGTTCGGAATTTCCCGAAAAGATCTCATCCACACGCCAATTACCCATACCCGGGACTATTTCCGATATCGTGTTGCCGCCAGATTCCAGGAGTTGCCAAAGGGCAGAAATACTTGATGCTCCCGGGAACTTACAGGCCATGCCAACTATGGCAACAGGCTCTCCTTTCGGGAATTCACAGAGCTTATTATCCTTTGGTACTCGCAAGTTATTTTCTTTCATGGATCTCCTCAATATTCCTACTTTGAATCCTGATATGGATTTTATCAGCAATGCCAAATATCATACCCATTTTCTATAATTCCAGTCTATTTTTTTCCGAAAAAGTGAAATATCCCCTTCTCATAATCATCCAATCATGGATAAAATGGGAATCACTCCATACCTGTTTTCTAGCAGAAATCTGTTACAAACAGCCTCAGGTAGTCTCCTTCCCATATCTACCTTGTCCCCCAGCAATATTGCTCAAAAAGATCAATTTCATTAAACCTGCAGACCAAGGAAGAAAAAAGTAATGAAGGAGGAGGTCAATCAACTTCGGAAAGTTGTTGTGCAAATCCCTTAATGGGATTTGATCAATTTTTCCAATAAGGATTTGGGGTTGGTTTTGGTATTAGTCGAGGAGGGGTACAAGATGCCTCATCTGGGGCATTACCGGATTTAACCGAATTCTATCAAAACCTATAAGGGCTAGATTTTCCAGAAACAGAAAAACAGCCAGGCAATGGTAATTCCAAGTGGTACCCATAATAATGTGCCCACCAGGCCTATCCAAGCCAGAAAGATGTATGCTGATCCTAGCAGGCCTATGAAAAGTCTGTCTCCACGAGTTGTGGTCAGTCCTATAATTCCCAAGCGCTCTCCCCCGCCCGGTCGAAACAGTTCAATGATTGCCAAAATCGCAATAAATCCAAAAATGAAAATGAAAAAAGACACCGTGGCTCGTGTCCATGCCATCCAGAAACCTGAAAACAATGGTTCAAACCACCAATCTGCCCACGTAAAAACTTCCTCTTTGGGAGCACTGACATTTCCCCATCCCTGTGCCAAGACGGCAGCAGGTAGAATGAGCACTAAAAGTAAAAAATAGCGCATTAGACCCTTCCCAAGGCAAAGCCTTTGGCGATATAGTTGCGGACAAAATAGATCACAATCGCCCCTGGTATGATGGTCAGTACACCGGCAGCAGCCAATAGTCCCAACTCGTAACCTGCCGATGAAGCTGTACGTGTCATGGTAGCAGCAATTGGTTTGGCATCAACTGCTGTCAAGGTTTTGGCCAGCAACAATTCGACCCATGAAAACATGAAGCAGAAAAATGCCGCAACACCAACACCGGCCTTGATCGAAGGTATGAATACGGTGATGAAAAACCGATGAAAAGAGTAACCATCAACATAAGCAGTTTCATCCAGTTCCTTTGGTACACTTGACATGAAACCCTCAAGTATCCAGACGGCAAGTGGGATGTTGAAGAGGCAGTGGGCAAGGGCAACGGCTAGGTGAGTATCAAACAATCCGACTGATGAGTAAAGCTGAAAGAATGGTAGTGCAAAGACTGCCGCGGGTGCCATCCTGTTTGTCAAGAGCCAGAAGAACAGGTGCTTGTCACCTAAAAAAGAATAGCGTGAGAAGGCATAGGCTGCCGGGAGGGCTGCAACAAGAGAAATGACTGTGTTGAGCGAGACATAGAGGATGGAATTGAAATAACCCCAATACCAGACCGGCTCAGTGAAAATCGTACGGTAATTGTCGAGTGTGAAATCCTGAGGAAACAGGGAAAATCCCCCAAGTATCTCGTTGGTTGTCTTGAAGCTCATGGCCATCAGCCAATAAATCGGCAACAACAGGAACAGGATATAAATGATGGGGACTAGATTCCTGGGTCTCATCGATCATCTCTTGTCATGAGGGTGTAAAACAGCCAAGACACTGCCAAGGTAATGGCAAAGTAAATCAGGCTCATTGCAGCTGCTGGACCAAGGTCAAACTGGCCAAGTGCTACCTTGACCAGATCAATCGAAAGCAGCGTTGTGGAGTTTCCTGGACCACCACCTGTCAGAACAAACGGCTCGGTGTATATGTTGAAACTGTCCATGAACCTCAAGAGAACGGCAATTGTAAGCACCCGCTTCATCTTGGGTAACTGAATATGGCGAAATACCGACCAATTGGAAGCACCATCAATTTTTGCCGCCTGATAGTAAGCCTCGGGAATTGAGATCAAACCTGCATAGGACAATAGAACAACTAGGGATGTCCAGTGCCAGACATCCATCACGATTACGGTAATCCAAGCTGCCAATGGGTCTTGAGTCATGTTGTAATCTATGCCCAGGACATTGTTCAGGGTATAGCCCAATAGGCCGATATCCGGCAGGGTAAATATGTTCCACATGGCACCTACGACATTCCAAGGTATGAGGAGAGGCAATGACATCAGTACAAGACAAACTGGTACCCAGAACCCCCGACGGGGCATGGCAAGGGCAATGGCAACCCCCAAGGGAATTTCTATGATCAGGATGGTTACCGTGAACAGCATCTGTCGGCCAAGAGCTGCATGGAAACGCTCGGATTGGAGAATTTCTTCAAACCACCTCAATCCGACCCAGAAAAACTGGTTGTTTCCGAATGTTTCCTGTACTGAATAATTAACTACGGTCATCAATGGTACAAGGGCATTGAAAGCGACAAGCAAAAGTACCGGCAAGACAAATAACCAACCACGTTGGTTTACTGTTTTCATTGTGCTCTAACCTCTGTTGCAATCCAACTGTCAGCATAGAGCCGGGTTTGGCTGGACTCAAATTCCAGATGAACTTCTTGTCCTGTTTCGGGTGGAACTTCCTCGGAGATTGCGTTGACAAGAATATCATTGACACTGGCTTCAATAACAGTACGACGGCCAATATCAGCTACCTTGCGTATCACTGCCGGTATGCCCTCTGTCCCAATTCGAATATATTCAGGTCTAATACCTATCTCAAGGGAGCCCTTGCTGTCCTTGACCGGACCTTCTAGTTCCACCGGATGATCCAGGAAACATACACTACCATCAACTATCTCGGCCGGTAGAATATTCATGCCAGGAGAGCCAATGAAATGTCCAACAAAAGTATGCAGGGGTCGCTCGAAGAGTTCTATGGGCGTTCCTATTTGTACGATCTCTCCCTCTTGCATGACAACAACCTGATCGGCGAAAGTCAGAGCTTCTGTCTGATCGTGTGTGACATATATCATTGTCGAGGCAATACTTTGGTGCAACTCCTTGAGTTTGGAACGCAGTTTCCACTTCAATTCAGGATCAATTACCGTTAGGGGTTCATCAAACATGATCACATTTACATCGTCCCGTACAAGTCCTCGTCCCATCGAAATCTTTTGCTTGTTGTCTGGTGTCAAATGCGAGGCACGTGTTGAAAGGTTGTCCGTGAGTTCCAGCATGGTTGCGATTTCATGAACGCGGGAATCTATTTGCTCGCGACCGACTCCGCGATTTCGTAGTGGAAAAGCCAGATTGTCATACACCGTCATGGTGTCGTAAATCACTGGGAACTGGAAGACCTGGGCAATATTACGCTTGTCGGGTGGAAGTGCCGTTACATCTTCCCCATCAAATAAAACCCTGCCGCTTGTCGGATTCAATAAGCCCGAAATAATGTTTAACAAGGTGGATTTGCCACATCCCGAGGGGCCTAGGAGCGCATAGGCACCTCCGTCGGTCCAGTCAAGATCAATTTCCTTCAGGGCATAATCATCCATTGAGACAGGATTAGCACTATAGCTATGCTTGAGGTTATCCAGGGTAATCCTAGCCATCACTCGATCCCTTGGCTGCGAGAGTTCCGTCAGGACCAAAATAGAAGCATCTTTTTGGCATGAGGTAAAACTCATGCTCCTTGCCAACTTCGAAAGGATGCGTACCCGCTGACAGACTGACCCAATCACTTCCCTCCAGAGAAAAATACGCAACACTTTCCGAACCACTCAGCTCGGTAATTTTCACTCGGTCCGTGACCGGAATCGAAAATTCTGCCGGCTGTGTGGGTGAAACATGATGAGGACGAATACCCATGGTATATTTGCCATCACTGAGGTTAAGGGCTTCACCTGTGGCCTCCCAGCTGATGGTACCAAAATGTATTTTGCTGCCCCGTTTTTCGACATGTCCAAGATTGATGGGTGGATCCGAAAACACCCGTGCTGAGATCAGGTTGGCAGGAGAACGGTATATCGTTGAAGTTGGTCCAAATTGGGTTATCCTGCCCTCATGAACCAACGCCGTATATCCTCCAAGCAAAAGTGCCTCGGTTGGATCAGATGTTGCATAAACTACCACCGAACCACGCTCACCAAGAATTTCCGGAAGTTGTTCTCGGAGTTCCTCACGCAATTTATAATCCAGATTGGCCAGTGGTTCATCCAAAAAGACTGCAGTTGAATCCTTGACGATTGCCCGAGCAATTGCAGCTCGCTGTTGTTGTCCACCTGACAGTTCCTGTGGACGTCGCTCAAGCATGGGGCCTAGTTGCAAGACATCAGCTGCCTTTCTGACTCGACGATCCAATTCGGCTCTTTCTATACCTGCAACGCGCAGGGGAGATGCGATATTTTCATAAACGGTCATATGGGGGTAATTTATGAAAAATTGATGTACAAGAGCGATGTTTCGCTTTTGTGGACTAATACCGGTGACATTACGACCGTCAACCCTTACCTCACCTGATGTCGGGCGTTCCAGTCCAGCCATGAGCTTGATCAATGTGGTCTTGCCGGCATTCGTTGCTCCGAGAAGAATATTGAACCTGCCGGGAGTGAAACTCAGTGATGTCTCAAAGATATGGGTTTCTGCTCCGATATTCTTGGTAACATTTGCAAGTTCCAGTGTCATTGCGGTTTGGTAGAATTTCTTACTTCATGATAAGGTGTAGGAGTGCCCGAGGACACTCCTTCCACTTGAATTTAATTATTCCAGCGCGCTACGATATCTTCGTATCGAACTGTTTCACCCTGTGGCTTCTCGTTGTCGAGTTTGGCCTTGGGTGCTCCAGGTTGGCTAAGCCAATATCCCGGATCCTGCTCCTCGTTGAGTCTTGGTCCACAACCGCCATAAACGGAGGCCGCTTCGTCAGCAGCCTGCATACGGGCCATGGTTGCATCCATTTCGGCTGCCAGACGGTCCATCGCCTCTTGTGGAGTAAAGGCACCGGAATTCACATCACCGATCTGCTGCCACCAAATCTGGGCAAGCTTGGGATAATCGGGAACGTTGATACCGGTCGGAGACCATGCTGTTCTATCAGGTGAACGATAAAACTCGACCAATCCGCCAAGCTTTGGTGCCCGCTCGGTGAAACTCTCGTGATTCGCCGTTGAGTTTCTGATGAAGGTCAGGCCAACATGGGACTTTTTGACATCAACCGTTTTTGATGTGACAAACTGTGCATAGAGCCATGCGGCTTGAGCCCGCTCAGATGGTGTGGATTTCAGGAAAGTCCAAGAACCGGCATCCTGATAACCAACTTTCTGACCTTCGGTCCAATATGGACCATGTGGACTTGGAGCCATGCGCCAGAGGGGAGTACCTTCAGCATCAACGGTGTTGTTTCCGTCTTCTTGAGAGGCCACCATATCAGCTGTAAATGCCGTGTACCAGAAAATCTGCTGGGCAACATTACCCTGAGACAATGCTGGCAAAGACTGGTAGAAATCATAGGATGCTGCACCCGGTGGAGCGTAATTCCTGAGCCATTCATCCCATTTGCGGATTGCATAGACCGCAGCGGGTCCATTGGCAGCACCTCCTCGACTCACACTTGCCCCGACAGGATTACAGGAACCTGCTTCCATGCGGATACCCCATTCATCAACCGGAATACCATTGGGTTCGCCAACATCGCCAGCTCCAGCCATTGATAACCAAGCATCCGTCATCCGCCATCCAAGGTCAGGTGCCCTTTTACCATAATCCATGTGCCCATAGACCCGAACACCATCAATTTCCTGAACATGAACACTGAAGAATTCAGCAATGTCCTCGTAGGCAGACCAATTCACCGGAACACCGAGATCATATCCATAGAGTTCCTTGAATTGAGCCTGCAAATCGGCCCTGTCAAACCAGTCTTTGCGGAACCAGTAGAGGTTGGCAAACTGCTGGTCGGGCAACTGGTAGAGTTTTCCATCGGGTCCTGTTGTAAAGGATGCTCCGATGAAATCATCAAGATCCAATCCCGGATTGGTTGTTGTGGCCCAATCACCTGCCATTTGATCTGACAGGTTGTAAGCCAACTGAAGACGGGCATGGGTTCCGATCAAGTCGGAATCATTGACATAGCCATCATAGAGATTACGCTGTGTCTGCATTTGGGTTTGAACAGCCTGAACGACTTCACCTTCACCAAGCAACTGGTGATTGACCTTGATACCGGTAATTTCCTCAAAGGCACGGGTCAACGTCTCGGATTCATAAGTATGCGTTGGAATTGTTTCCGACAGCACATTGATTTCCATTCCAGCATAAGGTTTGGCGGCTTCAATAAACCACTCCATCTCGGCTAGCTGTGCACTCCTTGAGAGCGAGGATGGCTGAAATTCTTCGTCAATCCATTTTTCTGCTGCAGCCATGTCAGCCTGGGCAGAACTGCCAAAGGCAAACAATGCCGCAATTGCGGTTACAAATAGCTTTTTAGACATACATGTCCTCCTTGATAATTAAATTATACTATAGAGCCATTGTGGTATACAATATACAGAGAATGAGTCAATCGAAAAGAGTGATCTTTATTTCATTCAATCTGGTTTTGTTAATTGTCTAGTGGTTCCTTTATTCTAGCATCTCATCGGTTAAATTATACTTATGAGTTTTGCTTTGGTTGATTACTCTTCAAAGGTTTTACCCAGATATCATTTTCCTTGTTTAAAATCCTAAATTTTAAATGTATATGAACATCCTGCTGCAAAAGCATTGAACAGAATACAAGATTAGGCTCAAATTATTGCAATGGTTAAGAATATGACGGGTGCTCTGGAAAATAAGTCCATTTTGGTAACGGCGGCGGCTGCCGGTATAGGCAAGGCTGTTGCGCTTGAAGCAGCTCGGGAAGGGGCAATGGTTACAGCTGTTGATATTGACATAGCCGAGTTGGAAAAAATTGCTTCCGACAATATCACAACAATGAAACTTGATGTAACCGACCAAACTGGAATTACCCGATTGGTCAATACCAGCGAACCCTTTGATGGTATCGTGAATGTTGCAGGGTATGTCCATCATGGAAGCATTTTGAATTGTGATCCTGATTCATGGAAGAAGTCATTTACACTGAATGTTGACAGCATGTTCTATATCTTGAGGGTTGCCATACCCAAAATGATCCAGAATGGAGGTGGATCGATTGTAAATATTTCTTCGGTAGTTTCCTCGATCAAGGGTTTTCCAGACAGGCTGGCATATGGTTCCTCAAAGGCCGCCATACTAGGTTTGACCAAATCAGTTGCTTGTGATTTTATCAATCAGGGTATACGTTGCAACGCTGTTTGTCCTGCTACCGTGGATACACCCTCGTGGCGTCAAAGGTGTGAGGAACTGGGTAAAACCATGGGTAGTTACCAGCAAGCAAGGGAATATTTCGAAATGAGGCAACCCATGAAAAGAATCGGAACTGCTGAAGAAGTCTCTGGGGTTGTTAATTTCCTGCTCTCAGACAGAGGGGCATTTATAACCGGACAATTTTATAATGTCGATGGCGGAACCATGATCTAGTAATCCTTATCGGCTACAAGGAAGAAAGAAGTGAAACCATGAAACTAGCAAGATTGGGTCCTGTGGGAACAGAAAAACCAGCAGTAATTGATACGGACGGGAATTATCGTGATCTGTCCTCAATTATTCCGGATATTACGGGAAAAACCCTAGAGGATTTATCATGGGCTGAAGGTTTGGATATAAATTCCTTACCCATTTTTCCTGAAAACACCCGTATCGGACCTTGTGTGGGGAAAATAGGCAAGTTGATTTGTGTAGGTCTGAACTATTCTGACCACGCAGCAGAAACCGGAAACCCCATTCCCAAAGAACCTATTCTCTTCGGAAAAGCCACTTCATCCATTATTGGCCCCAACGATAATGTCGTAATTCCAAGGGGCTCAACCAAAACCGATTGGGAAGTTGAGCTAGGAGTGGTTATTTCCCAGGAGGCGAAATATGTTAGCGAAGAAAATGCCCTAGAACATGTTGCTGGATATTGTGTCGTAAACGATGTTTCAGAGCGAGAGTTTCAGATTGAAAAAGGTGGTCAGTGGATAAAGGGTAAAAGCTGTGATACCTTTGCTCCGATAGGCCCCTGGATGGTTACCCGCAATGAAATTTCTGATCCACAAAATCTCAAGATGTGGCTTGAAGTGGATGATTTGAGACGCCAAGATGGAAGTACCAAAACCATGATTTTTGGGGTATCAACCCTAGTAAGTTACATATCCCGATTCATGTCCCTCCAACCGGGAGATATCATTCCGACTGGAACTCCTCCTGGAGTAGGTCTTGGCTTGAAACCACCCGTGTTCCTTAAACCGGGTCAAACCATGAAACTAGGAATCGAGGGACTAGGAACCCAAACCCAAAAGGTTGTTGCTGCCAGTTAGATTTACCTACCTACTTTTTTGTCAGAAGCAGGGTTACCCATTCATCCAGGACTATTCTATCCTCAACACGAAAGCCATGTTCTTCATAACTCGTTGATAATTGATGTTCCTGGTTGAGCATGATACCCGAGAGTATCGCCTTCCCTCCATCTTTTAGGTGCTTGTTTATGTCCAGAGCCAAACCAACAAGCGGCTTGAGAAGAATATTTGCAATAACCAGATCAAAGGGAGACATTTCCTTGTGGATAGAATGTTCAAATCCTTCGGCAACAGTACAAATTATTTGGCATTCCATTAGATTGGCCCGGGTGTTTTCAAGAGTTACCTCTATGGCAACAGCATCATTGTCACTGGCCAGTATTTTGCAACCCCACAACCGACTGGCAGCCATTGACAATATGCCGGTTCCACAACCGATATCCACAATGGAATCAAGTTCGGGGTTCCTGTGATATACTCTTTCCAGCATTTCCAGACACCCTTGGGTTGTACCATGATGACCTGTACCAAAGGCCATGGATGATGCAATTTCTATGGGAATGGTTCCAGAGGGAACCTTGCCTTGATCCTTGTTGATGTATACCCAGAAATTACCAGCCCTCACTGGAGTAAGATCCCTGTTTACCTTTGCTACCCAATCAGTATTTGGCAATTTTGAAACCTTGAAGGGCTTGAGATCATACAATTTCTCAATCAATGAGATGGCAATCTCATCCGGTTTTGTATCGAAATAGGCCGAAACCTCCCATAGGTTGTTTTGCTCATCAATCTCGATGGTTGCTACCCCAATAGGCTCCGGAACAATTCTTTCGAGAGCATGCGTTACTTCGTATGCTTTACCCTCACCGTGTAACGAATTAAATATCGAAAAACAGGTTGATTGGGGGTTTTCAGAGTTCAATCCAATATATCCTAACCGACCGGGCAGGCTAAACCTGTTCCCCGGAGACCACAATATCCGCCCGGATTCTTGGCCAAATATTGTTGATGGTAATCCTCTGCGAAGAAATATTCGGGTGCTTCAACCACCTCGGTCGTGATTGTTCCCAACCTTTGGGATAAAAGGATTTCCTGATATGCTTCCCTTGTATCCTCCGCGCATTTTTTTTGTTCGGCATCAAAATAATATATTCCGGACCGGTACTGGGTACCAATGTCATTCCCTTGCCT
>CAZHIL010000070.1:0-5228 GCA_964532985.1 uncultured Albidovulum sp.
CCGACTACAACCGGAGGCAGACCCATGAAGGAGTTGAAGAGGACGACCAGGGTTTTTTGTCCCGGAAATTTAAGTACTGCCAGAGCGGTACCAAGGGGAAATCCGATAAGGCAAGCCAGTGAAACGGCTTTGAAAGTAACCGATAACGAAAGCAGAACCACTTCGACAAGTGTTTCGTCCAGGGTGATCATCAGCTGGAAAGATTGCAGGAATGCCTCGGTCAGGGTATTCATAATTTAAATACGATATTCGATGATTTTCACTTTGTTTGCAGAACCATTGCAATGTAATTTAGTATGCAAATTATATTAGCCAAACTTGATACATGGATTGAGTTTCAAATTAACTGATCTTTGATTGCAAGTTAAATATACCACAACAAATTCCCAAGTATATTTTAACGCAACCGTTTCAATAAAACGAAAAGGTACTTTTCGCCAATGAAATGCTTGATTTTATTGAAATTGACAAACCTGTCATGAAATTAATTTTTTGCCAAGGTTGAAAGACCCCCAGAACCCGAAAATACTGTAAATTTGTGCAGCCTTCCACTTGGCATGTATATCAGCGAAATGAAAGTGATATAAGATATACATCCAGTAAATTTTGAAGTGAGGGGAAATCCATGGTTAGTTTGACTGAATTGGTACAACGACATGATACCAAAGCAGGACGGGTATTTGAATGGTCAATTATTATCCTGATTGTTCTTTCCGTCTTATTACTGATAGTAGATTCAATTCCAGATTTGCACCAAGGTATAAGGCTCTATCTGAGGAGTACGGAATATATCTTTCTCGGAATATTTGCTCTGGAATACATTCTGCGAGTTTTGACAGCTCCAAAGAAATCGGGATACATTTTCAGTTTTTTTGGCATTGTGGACCTGCTGGCACTTGTTCCCTTTATCCTGACAATGGGGACAATAGACATGCGTATACTCAGGGTTGTGAGGTTGCTCAGAATCTTTCGTATCATGAAACTCTCCCATTATGACAATGCCATGGTACGTTTTGGTGATGCCTTGATGGACATGAAGGAGGAATTTGTGATATTCCTGTTTGCTTCATCCCTTGTCCTACTCATTTCTGCGGTAGGAATTTGGCACTTTGAACATGAAGTCCAACCCGAAGGGTTTTCTTCGATAATTTCCTGTCTGTGGTGGGCGATAATTACTCTTGCTACCGTTGGTTATGGAGACTTGTATCCAATAACCCCAGGAGGCAAGATATTCACGTCGGTTATCGTGATGTCGGGCATGGGAGTTCTGGCAGTTCCTGCAGGTCTGGTTACCTCCGCCCTTTACAAGATTACCAAAAAATCAAAACACAAGAAGCGAATACCACACAAGGGGAGAACCCTGTTGAAAGAGGTCGCAAGATAAATAAATCGTAAATAGTCTGATATTTTTAAGCGAACTTGCTTATTTCCACTTTATCAAATCTCTTTTTGGAAATAACAAGGTCAGAAATTTTAGTTTTTTGGTTTGAACCAAATTGAACGGGGAGAAATTGAATGTCTAATTCGAAAAACTTCAACCAGCCCTTGGGAGCCAACGACATGCCAAGATTTGGTGGGGTAGCTTCAATGATGAGGCTTCCAGTCAGCACCGATCTAACCGATGTGGATGTCTGTTTCGTTGGTATTCCAATGGATATAGGAGCTTCCAACAGGGCTGGAACCCGACATGGCCCTAGACAAATCAGGACTGAAAGCTGTCTGATTAGACCCTATAACATGGGAACCGGGGCAGCTCCCTTTGAATCTTTCCAGGTTGTCGATTATGGGGATCTTGCCATAAACACCTTCAACTTGAAGGCAACATGTGACATTATCACTGACGGTGTGGATGAAATTTTGGATAGTGACACCCAACCCTTGATTTTGGGGGGAGATCATACCCTGACTTATCCGGTGTTAAGGTCGTTTGCCAAAAAATATGGTCCGGTTGCGCTGGTTCATGTTGATGCCCATGCGGATACTTCCGAGGCAATGTTCGGTGAAAAGGTGGCCCATGGAACCCCTTTTAGGAGGGCTGTGGAAGAAGAACTGATCATTCCCGAAAAAACATTCCAGATAGGGTTGCGTGGTTCCGGCTATTCACCTGACGATTACAACTGGGGGAGAGACAAGGGATTTGAGGTATATACCGCAGAAATGTGCTGGCACAAGTCCCTCACCCCGATCATGGATGATATTCGCCAGAAGGTGGGTCAAACACCTGTTTATCTATCATTTGACATTGACAGCATGGATCCGGCATTTGCCCCAGGTACGGGAACTGTTGAACTTGGTGGCTTGACTACCATTCAAGGGTTGGAAGTCGTGAGAGGGTGTCTGGGAATGAATCTTGTTGGAGGTGATCTCGTTGAGGTGTCACCACCCTATGATACCACCGGCAATACGGCATTGATCGGAGCCCAACTTCTATTTGAAATGCTTTGTGTGTTACCGGGTATAAAAATACAGTTGGGTTTCAATTAGATTTACCATTGTAAAGTTCTGCTTGATAAGACGGAGATACCAAATGTTTGATTCAAATTTTTTGCGGGAAAACAATGCCAAATTCAATTGGCATCCGATGGGGCATCCAGCCGATGGTATAGAAAACCCACCCCCGATATTTGTTGAATCCAGGGGAGTAAAAATCAAGGATATCGAGGGCAACGAGGTCATTGATGCCGTTGGAGGCCTTTGGAATGTAAATCTTGGATACTCAAATCAAACCGTCAAGGATGCAATTATCAATCAACTTAATGCCCTTCCCTATTACTCAACCTTCAAAGGCAGTTCGAATGACAAGGTCATAGAGCTTTCCTACCTCCTCAAGGAGTTTTTCAAGCCAGAAGGGATGGCCAGGTCGTTTTTTACTTCCGGCGGTTCGGATAGTGTTGAAACTGCCTTGCGTCTGGCCAGACAATATCACAAAATCAGGGGTGAGGCCAATCGGACCAAATTCATCAGTGTCAAATTCGGCTATCATGGAACCCATTTTGGGGGTGCCAGCGTCAATGGAAACAGTCGTTTCAGGGAATCTTACGAACCCCTCCTTCCGGGATGCTTTCACATACCTTCTCCTCATACCTATCAAAACCCCTTCAACGAGAGTGACCCCGAAAAACTATCCGCATTGTGTCTGGGTGCTCTGGAAGATGAAATTCTTTTTCAGGGCAAGGGAACAGTAGCAGCCTTTATCATGGAACCCATACAGGGTGCTGGCGGCTTGATTGTTCCTCCTGACGGCTTTTACAAACAGGCAAGGGAAATTTGTGCCAGACATGGTGTTTTGTTCATTGCCGATGAAGTGATTACAGGTTTTGGTCGTACGGGTGAATGGTCAGGTTCTCGCCTATGGGACATCAAGCCGGATATGATGACCATCGCCAAGGCAATAACTTCTGGTTATTTTCCATTTGGTGCGACAATGGTCTCCGAGGGGATTGCCGAAGTATTTGAGGGAGCCGACCCGGAGGCTGGTGCAATCGGTCATGGTTATACATATACGGGACATCCGGTAGGTGCTGCGGCCGGTATCGCCTGTCTGGAAGAAACAAAGCGGCTGAAACTCAAGGACAACGCCAGGGAAAGAGGGCATCAGCTCTATGATGGATTGAGGGATTTGGCCCGGAAAATAGATATCATCGGTGATGTCAGGGGTGGCAAGGGTTTGATGACTGGTATGGAACTCGTATCGGACAGATCAACCAAAACACCACTTGATAATCAATCCATGGCCATGATCCACCAGAAAATTTATGAATCGGGAGTCAATGTAAGGATAGCAGGACACAAAATCCTCATGTCTCCTCCACTGATCATCTCCTCTGAAGAGGTGGATCATATGCTATATGCTTTTTCCGAAGGGTTGTCTGTTGTATAAGCGAACGATATCATAATTGATTAGGGGTGTAATTTTTGCCACATTTTACAGTAGAACATTCAGCCAATGTCGAGGAGTGGATCGACTTGGATGAATTATGTGATACCATTCGCAAGGCAGCCATTAATACGGGTGTATTTCCCATGCCGGGCATAAGGGTCCGAACCATAAAATGTAACCATTATTCCATTGCGGATGGTGGTGATGAACATGGTTTCGTGGATATTATAGCACGGATCAGGGAGGGCAGACCCTTCAAGGTTCGGGAGCAAGCGGTCAATGATATCTACAGTGCGGTTGAGGAATGCCTTGAGTCATGTTTGAAAAACCATTCCTTTTCACTCTCGATGGAAATGCAACATATCAATGATGCCCTCAGTCCCAAGACAAGTTCCATCAGAGAACATCTGGCCCGAAAGAAAAATGGATAGCTTCGAAGTCAACCGGAAAAATCTCAAGCCCTTGCTGGAACGGTTTCAGAGCAAGGGAATACAAAATCTGATCAACAGCGTAAGTGTTCCATCCAGTTCAGGTGAAACCTTTGATAATTTCACACCTGTTGATAACAGTTTCATTTGCACTGTCGCCAAGGGGAATGCAGCAGATATAGACAAAGCGGCCATTTCAGCAAAGGAGGCCTTTCCTGACTGGCGTGATACAGATCCCAAGGCCAGAAAAAAAATTCTTCACAAGATTGCCGATTTGATTATCTCGCGGGCCGAGGAAATAGCTCTTTGTGAAAGCTGGGATACGGGTCAGGCCATAAGGTTCATGTCCAAGGCAGCACTACGTGGAGCCGAAAATTTTCGCTATTATGCCGATATGGCACTCCAGGCCAGAGACGGCAAGCACCTTCCCTCATCGACCCTCATGAATATCACAACCCGAGTACCCATTGGACCGGTTGGAATAATTACCCCCTGGAATACTCCATTCATGCTGTCGACCTGGAAAATAGCACCTGCCTTGGCTGCCGGGTGTACGGTCGTTCACAAACCCGCCGAGTTTTCTCCCATGACAGCAAGTCTATTGTTGGAAATTGCCCACGAGGCAGGATTGCCCCCCGGGGTCTGGAATCTGGTCAATGGCTTTGGAGAAGAGGCAGGAGTTGCCTTGACCGAACATCCTGATGTCAAGGCCATTGCCTTTGTTGGAGAAAGCAAGACCGGAAGTGCCATAATGCGACAGGGAGCAGATACTTTGAAAAGGGTTCATTTTGAACTTGGCGGTAAAAATCCGGTCATTGTGTTTGATGATGCCGATCTGGACCGGGCTCTTGATGCCGTGGTTTTCATGATTTATTCGCTAAACGGTGAGCGTTGTACATCCTCTTCCCGCCTCCTTGTAC
>CAZHIL010000071.1:0-6858 GCA_964532985.1 uncultured Albidovulum sp.
AGGCAATCCAGTCCACTACCGAACCACCCAAGCCTGGAATGACACCGACAATGACACCAATTACTGAACATCGGATACTTAGCCAGATGTTTTTCCACCAATCCTTTACACCAGTCAACCATCCGGCACCAAGACTTGATCCTTCGGAAATTGACTTGTCCTGCCTGAGGAGGGACACGATTTCGGGTATAGCAAAAATTCCCAATCCTACAATAACAAGCTTGATACCATCAGTAAGATAAGGTATGTCATAGGTTGCCATACGCAGCGAACCACCAGCTCCGGCCTCACCTATTGTACCTACCAACAATCCTAAACAGGCAGCAGCCAAGCCCTTCAACGCAACTCTGCCCGCAAGTATGGCCACCATCGACAATCCTAGAAGAGTTATCATGAGCATTTCAGGTGTACCGAATGCAAGAACAATTGGTCTGGCTATCAGTATGAAAAAAGTCAATACCGTAGCACCCAGCAAGCCCCCAAACAGGGAGGATGCAAAGGCCGCTGACAAAGCTCTGGCTGCCTCACCCTTCTTGGCCAAGGGAAAACCGTCCAAAACCGTGGCTTGGCTTGCTGACGAACCTGGTATACCCATCAAGACACTTGCAAAGGTATCCGATGTTGGTACAACAGCTATCAATCCTACCATCAAGGCCAAACCTGAGACCGGTTCCATACCGTACATGAAAGGGAGAACAAGGGATAGGCCGGCAATCCCGCCAAGACCAGGAAATACCCCAACGGACAAACCAAGAACAACTCCAATTACAAGATAAAGTATCTGTTGCGGATGTAAGACCAGCAATATGGCTTCATCCAAAGCTCCAAATGCAGTAGCAAGTATGTCCATGGTTAGTGAATAATTCCCCCGGAATTTTCCGGGGGAACTTCATAATTAATTATTCTAGGGTTACACCATAATCTTCTGCCAACCAGTTTACAACAAATTCTTTGGCAGCTGGATCAACCTGGGTACCTAACTCAAGACTTGCAGCGGCAAGTGCCCCAGTCATTTGAGGATAAACTCCCAATCTGGCTTCCGAGATTTCGGGGAAATCCGGGCGGGCAATCACAGCATTAAAGGCCTTGGTATAGGTATCAATTGCTTCCTGGGTAGCGCCTTTTGGAAGAAATACCATTTTCTGGGCAGGAAACCCTGCAATGAAGAAGGCTTTCCAGGCATCCCATGCTTCTCCGCTTGTTTCACATCCGGGAGTTGCTTCACAGACTTCCTTGAATGAAGGAATATCCGGGAATGTCGGGTCTCTTACGACATTACCATTGTCATCCAAGGCACCCCATGTCATCATGGGTACGGCCTGACCATTCTCAACCAGAGGTACGACACTCTTCAAGTATGCCGAGGAAGTTTGATAATCTATATTAGCTTCACCTCTTTCAAACATGAGACGACCATCACCTCTGCCTTTGATTCCAAATACAGGTTCTACCGACATTCCAAGCATTTTCCAGGCGAGCAAGGGAACAAGATCCAGCCTTGTGGCACCTTGACTACCCCAAATGAAATCAGTTCCTGTAAGACCTGAGGCATCCATACCATTCATCATGTCTGCCAAATCGGGAGGGAGGAAGGCAACACCACCTGTACCTGAAGCCAGAACGACATTCCAGTCGGCATACTCGTACTTCACCCGAGGATCACCGAGCAAGTAGGGGAATTGGGTTGATCCGGAGGAGCCGAATATCAATGTCCCATTGGTATCTTCGTAAGTTTGCTCCTGAAACCAATTGGCACCTTTCGTAGATCCTGCTCCAGGCATGAATTTCACAACAACGGTAGGTTGTCCAGGAAGGGCTTCACTTAGAAGCGGTGCATAAAAATTGGCCCATTTGGCAGATCCACCTGTTTCAGAAAATGGAATTACAAATTCTACGGTCTCACCCGCAAGGTCCAAATCGGCTGCCTGCGAAGTTGTAATCGAGGCACCTGCTGTAAATATAGCTAGAACTACAAAGTGTAATACCTTGCGTCCAACCATGGCAAAATTAATCATTATTTTCTCCAAATAAATTAAATGTAATTGTGGAGCCAAACTGAGTGGTCCAAAATATTTAGGAATGAAGGAAGGAATATAACCTTCTGACTATAAATGTAAAACAGTTTTATCCAATTCTGCCAAATTCACTAACACTTTATGAATATCTGGCTAAGGAAATCATTCTTGGGTCTTTGTCTTTTTTTGGTGGGTAATTGGACTTATGGAAATAGTTATATAGTCAAAAGCAGTTCCCTATTTCCTGTAAACATAAGCTATACCAAGATGATTGCAGAAAAGGGAGTTGCAGTCTCCTTGTTGGCTTAAATGCCAATATTCCGACTTTGCCCAATCTTCAAGTCTGATTAGAATCTACCCTCCGGCCGGAAATAAAGTGTAGGACCTCGGTAACTCTGGATGCGTTACCTTTGGCAATCTTGCCATCATCATTATATAAATTGTTCTCAAACCCTACCCTGATGTTATGTCCAAGTTTGAATGTTGCTGACAATATCCTGGTTTCCTGCCTGCCAAAAGCACATACTGCAAGCTCCGTGTTCGCAATTTTTTTATCCACATGGGAAAGCAGTGGTTCCAGATCCTCAAATCTGGCAGGAGTGCCTCCATAAGTTCCCATGACGAGTAGAATTTGTAGCCTTGCTGAGGGCACTATGCCTTTGGAAACCATTCTGACCAACAAATCGATATCCTTCATGGTATACAGTATATGCTGAATATCCGTACCAGTCTCAAAGGTTTGGTGATAAGCCCGACTTGCCGACTCCCATTCATCGTCGGCCAGAAACTCTCTGATTGCCACCGAAACTGATTGCGCTCCGAGCTTGGGTAGAATGTTGCGTTGTTCAGATGGACTGTAAATACCGGCGCTCTCGGTCGTCAACTGGACCAACATGTCTGGTACAGAGGTTTCCAATTCTTCCATTACCTCCCTATAAAGACCGATATCAAGAGTATGTTGCCCCTTGCTATCCCTGACATGGACATGAATTGCATCAGCCCCTGCCCGATGACATGCAATGGCATCAGAAACAAGTTCCGGTATGGTTATGGGCAGGTTGGGATGGTCATCCTTAGTCCTGCGGGCCCCGTTCGGTGCCACCATGATTTGGGGTAAACTATTACCCCGTGGCATTCCCAAAAACCCTCTCAATTGCTCGGGCAAGCTTTTCTACAAGCTCATCCACTTGGGCCTTGGTGATGATATATGCAGGTGCCAGAAGAACATGGTCTCCACGGGAACCATCTATAGTCCCTTGCATTGGGTAACAAATCAATCCTTCCGACATAGCCGCGGCTTTCAGCTTTCCTGCCATGTTCAGGTTTGGATCAAACGGTTCCTTTGTCCGGCGATCCACAACAAATTCAATCCCCATGAACAAACCCCGCCCACGGATGTCACCAACATAGGGATGCTGTCCAAACTCCAAACCCAATGCTGAATGCAGGTATTCTCCAGTCTGTTTTACTTGGTCAACAAGTCCCTCTTCATCCATTTCCTGTAATACGGCAACGCCAGCAGCTGCAGCAAGAGAATGTCCATGATAGGTATGGCCATGCTGAAAAAACCCGGAACCTTCTGCTATGGCATCGTAAATATATTTTTGGCAAAGCATGGCTCCTAGCGGTTGATAACCTGCCCCCAAACCCTTTGCCATCGTGATGATGTCAGGAGTTACAGATTCTTGGTCAATGGCAAACATTGTACCTGTACGTCCGGTCCCACACATGACCTCGTCAGCAATAAACAATATACCATACTGATCACAGATCTTACGTATATGCCCAAAATATCCCGGCGTGGGAGGTACTGCTCCTAAAGTAGCTCCAGCAACAGGTTCAGCAATAAATGCCATAACATTATCAAAACCCAATCTGGTAATTTCTTCCTCAAGCTCATTGGCCGTGCGAAGACTGTATTGTTCAATTGTCTCTTCCGGTTGCTGCCCCCGATAAGCATAACAGGGAGAAATGTGGGATGTCTCTATCAATAAAGGAGCAAATTGGCGTCTTCGCCACAAATTTCCACCCACAGCAAGTGCCCCAAGGGTGTTACCATGAAAGCTTTGCCTGCGTGCAATTATCCGGTTTCTCTGCGGTTGTCCTATTTCAAGAAAATACTGACGGGCAAGTTTGAGTGCCGCTTCCACTGCCTCTGATCCTCCAGATACAAGATAGACCTTCTCCATACCATCTGGTGCCTTGGCAATTAAGTGCTCAGCGAGAAGCTCAGCCGGTTCAGAAGTAAAAAATCCAGTGTGGGCAAAAGCCAGTTTTTCAAGTTGATTCTTTAATGCTGTCCTGACTCTAGAATTTGAATGACCAAGACATGAAACAGCAGCTCCTCCAGACCCATCAAGGTAACGTTTACCGTTTTTGTCAAATAGATAAACTCCTTCACCGCTTGCCACTGTTGGCAATTGTGTCCTTGAATTCCTGCTAAAAACATTACTCATACCTACCTCGGCTGGTTCAACTAAGTGAGAAAAAACTTTATTTCCCTGAAATCAATTGTGGCTGGTTTGGTTCAATTTGATTAGTGTCATTCATTGTACCAGTCGACGGCGACGGAGTTGAAGCCAGGCTATGAGAGTTAGCAACAAAACCGCGGGGATATAGAATGTTTCCTTTGGAATCCGTTCGGCCTCGGTTTCTATATAGAGTACCTCCCAATCAAAATCGATACCCTTCTCCTGGGCATATTGTCCAAAATTGAGCATGTCAACAAAGACCCTGCCATCATCTTCCGTTCGAAATGACAGCCCTGCATGACGATCAAGCCTGAGGGCACCATCGCCAACAGAAACTTTACCAAGTGGAAGTTCAAGTGTCGTTTCCACAATCTCTCCAGTCACAAAGTCTTCTCCTGACATTCTGACCCTGATACTTGCCATATCGGGTGCGGTATCTGCCATTGCAACCAATTCCGAGGGGTGAACTTGATCATAAGGTTCTGATATCATGTCAAGCAAGAATCCCGGACGAAACAGGCTGAAGGCAATCAACAACAACGCTGCACTCTCCCAAAGCCGTGAACGGGTCAGAAACCAATTCTGTGAAGCTGCCGCGAAGAGCAACATCCCCACCACAGAAACAAGAAATACGAAAACAGCCTTACCGAAGGTTACATCTATCAACAACAATTCAGTATTGAAAATAAACAAAAAAGGTAGAATAGCCGTCCTGATATCATAGGAGAATCCAATGACACCGGTTTTGATTGGGTCTCCACCCGATATTGCTGCTGCAGCAAAGGCTGCTAGACCAACGGGTGGGGTGTCATCGGCAAGAATACCGAAGTAGAACACAAACATATGAACGGCAATGAGAGGTACAACAAGACCAGATTTGGCACCGACTGCAACGATTACAGGGGCCATAAGCGATGTAATGACGATATAGGTTGCAGTGGTTGGCAATCCCATACCGAGTACCAGTGAGAAGAGAGCCACAAAAACCAGCATCAACAACAGATTACCACCGGAAAGTACCTCTATGAACTCACCGATAACCTGATGGGCTCCTGTCAAGGATACAGTTCCAACTATGATACCAGCTGTACCTGTGGCTACGGCGATACCGACCATGTTGCGTGAACCAGCTACCATTCCCTCTATCAATTCATTCCATCCACGAGAAACTGCCGGGGTAATTCTTCTTTCACCTCGGAACCAAGCCTTTATCGGATGCTGGGTGACCATGACGAAAATCATGGCAAATGTGGCCCAGAAGGCAGAAAGTCCTGGAGATAAACGCTCGATCATCAAATTCCAGATCAGAACAACAACTGGTAAAATATAATAGGTACCGGTTTTGGCAATAGGTCCGGGCGATGGCAAAGATTTGAAGGGGGTATTGGGATCATCAACCGTCAAGTCGGGCTGTAACGATGACCATTTTAGAAGTACAAGATATGAAGCAATGAACAAAATCGACATACCAATCAATGAGTAGCTTCCAAGTACAGGTTTGAGCCAACCGAGACCGTAATATGTAATGAGGCATAATGCGCAAAATATGGTAATGCCAAGCGCTAGACGGGCAAGTCTTAACAGTAATGGCTTAGGCTCACTGGCTCTTGGTAGGCCCTTCAATTGCAGCTTCTCGGCCTCAAGATGAACGATATAAATCAGTGCAATGTAGGAAATAACCGCGGGCAGGAAGGCATGTTTGACAACCTCTAGATAGGAAATGCCAACATATTCGACCATTAGGAAAGCAGCAGCCCCCATGACCGGTGGTGTCAATTGCCCGTTGGTTGATGAGGCAACTTCGACGGCACCGGCTTTCTCGGCTGAAAATCCAACACGTTTCATTAGAGGTATGGTAAATGTTCCAGTAGTAACAGTGTTGGCAATGGAAGACCCCGAAATAAGGCCAGTAGCAGCTGATGCCGCTACCGCAGCTTTTGCCGGTCCCCCCGTCAAGTGCCCCATTAGGGCAAAGGCAAGCTTGATGAAGTAGTTCCCTGCACCGGCTTTCTCAAGCAAGGAACCAAACAATACAAATAGAAATACCATTGAGGCTGATACACCCAATGCAAGCCCGAAAACACCTTCAGTCTGCATCCAGAAATGCCACATTGCCTTACCAAAACTGGCTCCTTTCCACTGCATGGCATCCGGAAAGAAGTTGGCATCCCCAAAAAAAACGTAAAGAAGGAATAAACTAGCAACGACAACCATTGGTAATCCAAGGGCACGATAGGTTGCCACGAGTACAATTGAAAGTCCGGTAGCCGATACAATCAGGTCAGAGGTTGTTGGTAATCCTGAACGATTGGAAATAGCTGCCGAATTGGCTATAAGGTAAAGGGTTGAACACAAGCCTGCAACTACCAATA
>CAZHIL010000072.1:0-1516 GCA_964532985.1 uncultured Albidovulum sp.
ATTTCCCAAAAAATCTCTAATTTACACATTAATCAAAAACAATACCGAAAGGCTCGGATAAACAGCTAAAATAATTCAACAGAATTCACAATGTTGCATAGCTTTAAATTGCTGCAGGTATTGCCCAAACGCAATCATGAAAAGGTTCGATGGTTCACTATAATTCAAATCTGATCAATACAATCAGCCCACCCGTGATGGATGCCAGGAGATGGCTTCAGGAAACACCCATTGAGACCAATCAAGAACTGCTCAACCTGTCACAGGCTGCGCCAGTAGACCCTCCACCGGTTGATTTATTGAATTATATGGCTGAATCGATCAAAATGAATCCTGCCTCAAACATTTATGGTCCTGTCCTAGGCAATCCGGAGCTCAGGAAAGAAATTGCGACCAGATGGTCAATATTGTATCAGGGGGAAATAAATCCTTCCCATGTGGCAATTACTTCAGGATGCAATCAGGCTTTTGCAGCCACTGTAGCAACCCTTGCTGAACCGGGAGATTCGGTAATGATTGCTGCTCCATGGTATTTCAACCATAAAATGTGGTTGGACATGATGGGGATAAACACAACGATACTTACCCTTGAAAAGGATTTACAACCGGATGTTGAGAGGGCTAGGGAATTAATTGCTAAGGGCCTTAAGGCAATTTTGCTTATCACTCCCAATAATCCCTGTGGAACCGAATACTCCAAGGGAACCATCTGGGAATTTTATCAACTGGCAAAAGAAAATAACCTGACGCTGATTGTGGATGAAACCTACAGGGATTTTCTCTCTAGTGACAACGAGTTGCATGAAATCTTTCAGGATCCTGACTGGGACCGCCATTTTGTCCATCTTTATTCATTCTCCAAGGCTTTTCGCCTGACCGGACATCGAGTGGGTGCAGTAATTGCCTCAGAAAATTTTCTACCCCAAATCGAAAAGTATCTGGATACCGTTTCAATCTGTCCAAATCAGTTGGGTCAATTGGGAGCCCTGTTTGGTCTAAGAAATCTCCTGAATTGGTTGGAGAAGGAGAAGGAAATAATATTGCAGCGCAAGGAAGCAATCAAAAAGGGATTTGAGTTTCTTCCGGAATGGAATTTACTCGGGTGTGGCGCCTACTTTGCCTATGTAACTCACCCCTTTGATATGCGTTCTGATCAATTGGTCAAGCTTTTCCTGCAAAAAACGAACATGTTGATGTTACCCGACACCATGTTTGAGCAGCCAAATCCGGCTGATGGGATAAGAAAGTTAGGTCAGCAAATCAGAATTGCCTTTGCCAACATCGATCAGAACCAGATTGAGGACTTCCTTCAAAGAATGAACAAATTTACTAGGGACCACCAAGAATACATATAGAATTCAGTCATTTTTGCCTTAGGTTAATGCAAGATTAGGCACTTGAATTATCACGGTTAAATATTTAGGTAAAATCACTCATTTCATAACTAGAGAATAATTGATGGCAAAGTTTTCCCGCAAAAAAGCCATGAACGTCCCAGTTTGGATTCTCCTAGGAT
>CAZHIL010000073.1:0-4089 GCA_964532985.1 uncultured Albidovulum sp.
GTATAAAATGCTGGGGAAAAAAATTAGCGGGAATCACTGCCGATTGGGTTAACAGCTTGAAAACGATCCATAATGTCCCTCTTACCAAGAATTTAGTAAAATATTGTTTAATGATATTTTGTCATTCTTGCTTGGAATTTCAAGAATGAATTGGCTGAAAAGAAACCATAATTTGCTAAATTGAATGTAGAAAAGAGAACAACAATCTGTGATTTTATTGATGCTAAATTATGCTGGTTCCTTCAAATATCTCTTGAAATTCTAACAACTACTTTTCCGATTGCTTTTCGCAATTTAAGTGTTTCCAAGGCCAAATTGGCTTCTTCAAGTGGAAAAACATCTTTCACGAGCGGTCTTAGTCGACCTGCTTCAAACCAACCAAACAACTCACCTAAACTATCTCTAATTACGTTGGGGGCAAACTTCATGTAACCACCCCAATAACAGCCAATAACAGTCAGGTTTTTTACCAATAGGATATTGGCAGGTATGGATGGTATTTCACCTGAAGCAAAGCCAATGGGAATAATCCTTCCCTCAGGATTGGTTGCTCGCAAGGCCAGTTTGAACAATTCACCTCCGACTGGATCATATACTACATCGGCACCACCCAAAGATTTTACCTTGGAGAGCAGGTCTTCCGTACTGGTATTGATCAAATGATTGGCACCTGATCTCTTTGCTTCCTGGAGTTTGTCATTATTACTTGCTGCAGCAATTACATTAGCACCCATCAGATGCCCGATTTCAACGGCAGTTCTTCCAACACCACCCGAGGCACCCAAAACAAGCAGGTTTTCTCCTGAAGTTAATCGTGCCCGATGAGAAAGAGCTACATGCGAAGTACCATAGGCAACCATAAATCCGGCAGCCTCGACATCAGCCAATGTTTTGGAAATTTGAAGGCATTGTCTTTGGTGCAAGATGGTATATTCTGCCAAACCCCCATAGTTTCCAAAACCGACAATCCGATCACCCTTTTGAAAGCCCTGGCATTCGGGCCCCAAATCGGTGACTAACCCGCATACCTCCATACCGGGTGAAAAGGGGAGCTCTGGTCGTACCTGGTACTTACCCTCACAAATCAGTAGGTCGGCAAAATTGATACCAATAGCTTCTATCTTGATTTGAATCTCACTTCCCGTTGGTACTGGGATTGGAACATCAACGAGTTTCAACTTTTGGCCGAGGCCAAATAGCTGCATTGCTTTCATGGATTTATTCATAATTGATAACTTGTTAAAATAATGAAAGTGTATCGGATTAATTTGTTTCGCAACAATATGGCATTAGGACTCCAGGAAGGTGAATATCTGTTTTAAGGCAAAGTCCCTGCTTTCTTTGGACTCCATCAAAATCTCATGCTTGGTTTCAGGTATGATTTCCAGATTAACCTTACTCCAATCTTGGCAATAGGAAATAATTGTATTTACATCAACGAGTACTTCATCAGTTCCCAGAATCACCAATGCCTTGGCATCAGGAGGGGGAAGGGATAGTAGGTAATCGCTCTCTCTGATTGCTGCCCACAACCAACGCCAAGATGGACCGCCTATGTTCAACTCGGGATGAGTTTCAATTTGAGATTTCAGAAAGAGGAAGATTGCCGGATCCGAAGTGAGGCTGTTCTTTTCAGGAGTGGATAAATGCAGGTAATTTCTTTCGTTAGCACCTACAATCAAACGTTCGCCCAACCCCAATGAAATGGCAAGTGATGTTATAAACTTAGCAGCGAACATACGGGATTTGCCATGCAATTTCCACATGGGACCAGTAAAAACTGAAGATTTGAAAATCTGCTTTTGATGTATTGTTCGCAACCCTATGCAACTTCCCATGGAATGGGATACCTTAAAATAGGGCCTTGGCAAGTCCAATTTATCAGCAGTTTCAATAACCTTGTCCAAATCAAATTGGTAATCTGAAAACTTTTCAACATGACCAATGTTGGAATTCTGGAGAAGCCTGTCTGATAATCCTTGGCCTCGCCAGTCATGTATTACAACAGCATAACCATTTGTGGAGAATACTCTGGCGATGGCAGCATATTTTTCTATGTATTCAGTTCTTCCCGTGAGAATGAAAACAGTTCCCTTTTCACCACCTTGCCAAATGGATACCCTTATCCTCACCTTATCCTTGGTAATCAGCCAATAGGCTTGGACATCGCATAAATCTGAAACAATGTCATTGTAGAAGGGTGCGTTTTCCATGAATTCTGAACAAGATACCTAATATAATGGTATTTGGGAAAATCAGTTTCTTACGTTGTTACTCAAATACCTGCCCAACTGCATTGCAATGGCAACATCTCCCTGGATTTTAAGTTCACCATTCATGTAAATCAATGTTGGGTTGAGACGTCCGCTCAGCAGCCCCCTGAAGGTGTCAACTGAAGCAATCAGGGTACATTCCCTGTCTTCATTACTTGCCAAAACCTCGGTGCCATGGAAAACGAAGGAACCAGCTTCCTTGACTTCAAACTTAACCTTTTGACTGATGGATCCCAACTGTAGTTTTTTCAATTCTTCAATTATTGACGTATTGATGTTCATTGTATTTTTCTTCGAATTCTGCTATAATCCAATTTTTACTCCCTGGCCCAGGATTACCCTATGAAATTGCCAAAATTCTTGTTCTTGCTCGGGTTTCTTGCCAGTTTCGTTTTCCCTTCTTCCATAATCGGAAATGAATCCAGAACGAACGAATTAATTGATAAACTACAAACCAGTACTACGCAAGAGACCAAAGTCATTGAACGTCGAATATTGTCATATTGGAAGGATTCTGGTTCAGAAGAAATAAACACTCTGTTGGATCAATCGATTGAATACATGAACAGAGGGGAATTCCAATCTTCCTTGAAAATTTTAAACTATATTATAGCAAACAGACCTGAGTTTGCCGAAGGTTGGAATATTAGAGCCACTCTCCATTACCTCATGTTGAATTACGACCTTTCAATTGATGATATAAATAGTACATTGGAGTTGAATCCAAAACATTTTGGTGCCCTGAATGGTTTGGCCCTGATTTATGAGAGCACAGGGCAGAAAATCAAGGCATTGGAGGCCTATGAAGAAGTTTTTCAAATATCTCCCAACCGATATGGAATCAGGGGAGCAATCGACAGGTTGAAAAAAGAGTTGATGAGTAATTCAATTTAAACTCTTGGATTACCCGCTTTCTGCTTCCGAATACCATGCCAAATTACGTCCCCAAGCCTCATGTCAATATAATTTTGGGTTCAACCAATACCGGCAAAACCAATTTTGCCATTGAAAAAATGTTGACCCACAAATCCGGGGTCATAGGGTTTCCCCTCAGATTACTTGCCAGAGAGGTTTTTGACAAGGTTGTGAAGCGGGTAGGACCTTCACAGGTTGCACTGATTACCGGGGAAGAAAGGATAGTTCCCACCCGGGCCTGCTATTGGATATGTACAACAGAGGCCATGCCAACCAAATTGGGAACTGATTTTCTCGCAGTAGATGAAATTCAATTATGCTCTGATCTTGAGCGGGGACATATCTTTACTCATCGCCTATTGCATGCCAGAGGACAAAAGGAAACCCTTTTTCTGGGGTCCGAAAACATCAAGCAGGTAATTTCGAATCTTCTTGACAACACTTCATTTGAGCGAAGAGATCGGTTCTCGACTCTTACCTATGTCGGAAAAAAGGATATTTCACGGTTGGAACCACGGACAGCCATCGTTGGGTTTTCCCTTGATGATATTTATTATCATGCCGAAATGATCAGGCGGTTGAAGGGTGGGGCGGCGGTTGTGTCTGGTGGTTTGAGCCCAAGAACCAGAAATGCGCAAGTGGATATCTATCAAAGTGGCGAGGTAAATTACCTTGTTGCAACGGATGCCATTGGAATGGGGTTGAATCTTGATATAGACCATGTTGCATTTTGCAGGTTAAGGAAATTCGATGGTCGAAGACACAGGTATCTTACACCCATGGAAACCGGTCAAATTGCTGGCCGGGCTGGAAGATACAAGAGGTCCGGAACGTTCGGAGTTATGAAAGACTGTGAGGAAATTCCATTGGATATGGTCGATGCTATTGAAAACAGCCGATA
>CAZHIL010000074.1:0-3637 GCA_964532985.1 uncultured Albidovulum sp.
GTCTTTTGACAGTGGGGGAGCAACCCATTGTGTTTCCCAAGTGCAACCTGAAGACAGCCATTCTCGACGGTTGCATCGGTTATGGCCAACCAGACGGTAATCATTTTGGTTTGATCAGCCTCTTCCAGAGTAACACCCATATCCTGATGCCAGTCGGTAACGGTAATATGGGCCCGGGTTTCATCTTTTGGGACACTTCTGGCCGGTGGCTTTATCCTGACATGCTGGATGGGATTGGAGGTGATCTCGGGCCCAATAAGCTGTTCTACAATATCGATTAGCCGCTTGTGGGTAACGATGTCGAAAATCGCAGGTCCGAAATGCATCTGTGTGCTGTCAGCAATATCATTATGTGGCAAACTGATATCGAGGGGTTGAAACCAGTCAATCCCACGCAAATTGCATTCCCCGATCTTGTCCCAGAATGAAAGGCCCTCCGGGGGCAAGGATACCATATCCCGGGCATACCAATCCTGGTACAGATCATCCATGAGATCCATGTATTCCTGCTTTACTGCTTCAATGGTTGACTGGTCAATGACATCGGGTACAACGATATACCCATTTTCGGCAAAAAACTCTAACTGGTCCTGTTGGAGCATGGCAAATTCCTCATTTCAACAGAATTTCAACAATTGGTGGCCAGATAAGCATAACGGCAAGGGCCAGCAATTGTATACAAATAAATGGCAGGAATCCCTTGAAAATATCAGTCAGGGAAATGTGCGGCGGTGCCACGGACTTGAGATAGAAAGCAGCTGGTCCAAAGGGCGGTGACAAGAAACTTACCTGCATGTTCATGCAGAACAGGACACCAAACCAGACAGCTACATACTTGGGTTCGAGTTGACCTATGAAACCGATCTCCTCGATGGGTAAACGCTGAACGATGGGCAGGAAAACCGGAATGATCAACAATACGATGCCGACCCAATCCATGAACGCTCCCATGAACAGGAGAATGACCATCATCGTCAGCAAGACCAGCATTGTCGGCATTTCACTCCCAACGATCAGGTTGGCGATGTAGACCGGACCGCCAGCCAAGGTATAGGCACCGGCAAGAGCCGCTGCTCCGACGGTTACCCAAATGATTGTTCCCGTCGACCTCAGGGTTCGCATGAGACTGTCCCACAACAGGCCAACCGTGGCTTCACCCCTGAAGGCAGCAATCACGAATACAGCCAAGGCACCCATTCCTGCTGCTTCGGTAATGCCGGATATACCTCCGTAAATGGAACCCAAAACAACACCAATCACCGTAAAGGGAGGTACCAGTCCCTTGCCATGGGCCCAACCCACACGACAACGTTCCTTGCCAAAGACAAGGAATGCCAATACCAGACCGCCTACAAGATAACCGGCGAGATAGGGTAAATGATAAGTCATGCCAAGGAAAATGGGTTCGGCCAAAACATCGGGGGTAGAATTCTGGCCAGTAATCGTGAAATACAAGGCACGCAACAACAGAAGGGTGGATACCCCGGTTAGAAGAATCGACAGGAAGGCACCGAACAAACCAAGTTTTTGTACGCTTGTGGGATCACCCTCCCTTGGTTCCGGCAATGGTGCGAGACTGGGATTTAGCTGCGTTCTCAGCACAATGTATATGATGATAAAGCTGGCCAGCATGAAGCCGGGTATAAAAGCTCCCGTAAACAGGGCCTTGATTGATGTCTCTGTTATCAGGCCATAGATGATGAGAACAATGGATGGTGGAATCATCGTACCAAGACTTCCCGATGCACAGATGGTACCAATGGCAAGATTTTGGTTGTATCCCAGACGAAGCATCTGGGGTAATGCTATGAGACCAAGAAGTACAACCTCACCACCAATTATGCCCGACATGGCTGCCATGATTACCGCCATCAATGAAGTGATAATGGCAATTCCACCACGAACCCTTGATAACCAGAAGTCAAGGGAGTCATACATCTCCTTGGCAATTCCCGACCGCTCCAGCAGAGCGGCCATGAATATGAATAACGGCACTGATATGAGCACATACTCCGTCAGAAGGTCGAATATTTTCTGGGTAAGCAGATAGAGAGGTCCCGTACCAGGCCTTCCAGTCAAAAACCCATCACCGAAACTGAAAGGGTCCAACAGCAGGTTTGGTTCGAATTTCATGACCATGACAAGAAGGGCCAGAACAGCCGAGGCAAACCCCAAGGGCATGCCGATGGCCAGCAGGGTGATCAGTCCAAAGACCAAAACAATCGATATTGTACCTACATCCATTTACTTGGTCTCCAAACTGCGTTTAATGGTTTCAATTTCATCCATGTCGATATCATCAGCTGCAGTGTGAACGATTGGCTCCCTGTTCCAGTCGGAAATCAGGTTTAGTACAGCCTGAATGGCAATCAGGGTCACAACAATCAGAATGGCAGGCTGAACGGTTGCCGGTATTGGTGGATCAAAGGCCGTACCGAACATTTCCCACTTGTAGAACTTGACGACAAATACCTGCTGGAAACTGCCGTAAATCAAGAAGAAGGCAAAAACGACTATCAATAGTGCCCATATCGTATCGAAAGTCCGCTGGGCCCATCTTGGAACCATGTCATAAATCAGGAATATCCGGATATGACAGCGTTGCTGCATGGCATAAAGTCCTGACAGAAGGAAGACAAAACCGGCTATCCAGAGTGTAAGTTCATTGGCCCACAAGGTAGGTCTTTCCAAGGCATATCTCAGAAAGACTTCATATAACATCACCAACGTCATGGAAATGATCAACAACATCGTTACACGTCCAAAAAACAGTGCTACCCGATCAACCTGTTTCCACTCCTGATATTCCATGGGCTCAACTTTTATGTTTCTGATACCGAATCCGAATAAAATTGGAATCATGATTATTGCTACCCAATCGAATATGTCAGTGTAACCTCCAAACAATCCGCCAGCCCAAGGTATGAAATCCTTCCGCAAATGCAATTCGCTCATCTGATCAAACAGGCTTTGATTCTCCGGAGGAATAAAATCCAGAAGAAAGGCTGGAGCATGCCAGATACACCATCCGACGCTTACAATAAAGGCAATCGGTATCAACCAATCCCAGATAATTTCAAGTCCCTTTTGCAATTTTCCTCCTGAATCCTTCTATGAGATTTCATATTTTTCAATGAAACCCTGATCGGGTTCAATACCCAAACCCGGTTCGGTCGGAATTCTTACTCTCCCACCATTTTCTTTTACCTGTTCTTTAATACCAAGCGGTCTCTTTAGCAAATCCTCAATGAACCTGTTGTTTGTTGTATCAAATTCCAGCATCGGTTGCCAGGGATGCAAGCCACCCGGTAGAGGAGGTATGGATGCCAGCAATTGCAAATTTGTAGCCAGGGCAACGGCTGAACCCCATACATGATTTACCACCGGTGTAAAATGTGCATGACACAAGGCAAGTACCCGTAAATATTCCGTTATTCCTCCCAAGGCACAAACTTCAGGCTGGGCTATATCCAATCCACGTGATTCCAGCAAATTCAACCAGCCCCAACGGCTGTATTCGGCCTCGCCACCTGCAATGTTGACTTTCAATCCTTCCCTCAATTCCCGGTAACCCCGAAGATCTTCCGGTGCAACCGGTTCCTCGAACCAGTATATATCAAGGTCTTCAAGAGCATGA
>CAZHIL010000075.1:0-10085 GCA_964532985.1 uncultured Albidovulum sp.
GGGTTGGCCGTTAGTGACAAATGGACACTGTTGCCATCAAATTCGCGATCCGAAGAAGCACCCAGATGATATTTGACATCACCTGATCCCTCAATGTCTTCCGGTTTGTAACTACCCCCATGGAATTCATGCAATATTGCCCTGTAGGGTTTGCCCATGACATTGGCAAGTACATTCAGACGGCCACGGTGGGGCATACCTATGACAATTTCCCTCATCCCAAGGGAACCACCGCGCTTGATAATCTGTTCCATTGCTGGAATCAGGGCTTCGCCCCCATCAATGCCAAATCGCTTGGTTCCGGTATACTTTACATGGAAAAACTGCTCCAGACCCTCGGCTTCAATGAGCTTTTGAAGAATTGCCCGTCTTCCTTCCGAGGTAAATTGTATTTCCTTCCCGTAGCCCTCGATTCTTTCCTTTAGCCAACTTGACTGTTCAGGATCGGATATATGCATATATTGAAGGGCAAAGGTGCCGCAGTATGTCCTTCGGACCAATTCGAGGATCTGTCGCATGGTCGCTGTTTCAAGCCCAAGGACATAATCGATGAATATCGGCCGGTCCAAATCATCTTCTGTAAACCCGTAATTGTGAGGTTCAAGTTCGGAATGCGGTACATGATGATGGAGCCCGAGGGGGTCCAGGGTGGCTATGCGATGTCCCCTTATTCTATATGCCCTGATAACCATCAGGGCTCGAATGGAATCCAGAACTTTCTGGTGAATCTCCTCTTCGGAAACACCCATCATTCCACCCGAGGCGATTTTTGCCCTGAGTTTGGTTTCTATGTTGTGCCCGAATGCCTCGATTTCCGACTGCCATTGACCATCCAGGGCTGAAAGGGTTTCAGTGCGGGGAATGTAGGGCCAGTTGGATTTGGTCCAAGAGGGGGTTGAACCATTCAAGCTATCCTTGAAACCAGTGGCATTGAAGTAATCTCTCCAGGTTTTATCGACTGATTCGGGATTGGTATTGTACTTTCTTTGAAGCAATTCAATGTATTGAGCATTCCCCCCTGAAAGAAAACTCGTCGAATGTAAATCCTTGTTGGTTATTTTCTCGGCCATAATATCTCCAAGATCAAGTGAAGTTCAGATTTCAATTACCCCTTGATTGCCTTCATTACAGCTTCACCAAGGGTTGCAGGGCTATCGGCGATAATGATACCAGCCTTCTTCATGGCCTCGATTTTATCGCCAGCACCTCCCTTGCCACCGGATATCACCGCACCAGCATGCCCCATTCGTCGTCCCGGGGGTGCTGTCAGACCTGCCACAAATCCGGCGATGGGTTTCCTTCTGCCTTTTTTTCCTTCGTCAATAATATATTGTGCAGCTTCCTCTTCCGCACTACCGCCGATTTCACCAATCATGATTATTGATTCTGTTTCATCATCGGCCAAAAACAACTCAAGTGCATCAATATGTTCCGTTCCCTTGATCGGATCACCACCGATACCGATACAGGTTGATTGTCCCAAACCTATATCGGTCGTTTGCTTGACAGCTTCATAAGTCAGGGTACCCGATCTGGAAACAACACCAACCGTGCCCTTTTTGTGGATATGACCCGGCATGATTCCAATTTTACATTCATCCGGCGTAATTACCCCCGGACAATTGGGTCCAACCAGGCGGGATTTTGAACCAAGCAAGGCCCGTTTAACAGGTATCATGTCAAGAACCGGTATCCCCTCGGTGATACAGACGATCAATTCGATTTCAGCATCAATGGCTTCCATGATTGCATCGGCAGCAAATGGCGGCGGTACATAGATTGCAGTGGCGTTTGCATCTGTACTTGCCTTGGCTTCATGTACGGTATCAAACACCGGCAGGTCAAGATGCTTCTCACCTCCTTTGCCTGGTGTTACACCACCAACCATTCTGGTTCCGTAGGCTATTGCCTGTTCGGAATGGAACGTCCCTTGGGAACCAGTAAAACCCTGGCATATGACTTTTGTATCTTGATTAACCAGAACCGCCATCTATCATTCTCTTTCTTTAACAAAATCCATTAAAGGGATAACTATTTTACAGCCTCGACAATTTTTTGGGCCGCTTCACCAAGATTGCCGGCTGCAATGACATTCAACCCACTCTCAGCAATTATTGCATTGCCTTCATTGACATTCGTTCCCTCAAGCCTGACGACCAGAGGTACCTCAAGTCCGACATCCTTGACTGCTTCAACTATACCGTTGGCGATAATATCACATCTCATGATGCCACCGAAAATGTTTACCAGAATTCCCTTTACCTTGGGATCGGATGTGATGATCTTGAACGCTTCAACAACTTTCTCCTTGGAGGCACCACCACCAACATCAAGAAAGTTCGCTGGTTCGGAACCATAGAGTTTGATTATGTCCATAGTGGCCATGGCCAGACCTGCTCCATTGACCATACAGCCTATTTCACCGTCTAGGGCTATGTAGTTCAAATCATATTTCGAGGCTTCCAATTCCTTTGGATCTTCTTCTGATTCATCTCGAAGGGCCAGAACCGATGAATTCCTGTAGAGTGCATTGGAGTCAAAGCCCATCTTGCAATCCAGGCATTTCAAGTCACCGCTTTTAGTAACAATCAGGGGATTGATTTCCAGAAGTTCGGCATCCTTTTCGAGAAACAGGCCATAAAGACTCTGGATAAGTTTGACACATTGCCTGATTGCCTTTCCACTCAAGCCGAGGGCGGCTGCCGCCCGGCGTCCGTGAAATCCCTGAATACCGGTTGCCGGATCAATCCTGAAGGTTACTATCTTGTCCGGTTCATTGGCAGCAACATCCTCAATATCCATTCCCCCTTCGGTGGAACAAACGAAGGAAATCTGAGAGGTAACCCTATCCAGAAGAATGGCCAAATACAGTTCCCTGTCAATTTCAGCTCCTTCTTCAATATAAATACGATTAACCTGTTTCCCAGCTGGTCCGGTCTGATGGGTAACCAATGTCCGGCCGAGCATTCTTCTGGCTTCAATTGCAGCACCTTCAACCGATCGGGTTATCCTAACTCCCCCGTCTGAACCAGCATCTGGTTCCTTGAAGGTTCCTTTGCCCCTGCCACCTGCATGGATTTGGGCCTTGACAACCCAGACCGGTCCATCCAATTCAGCCGCGGCCGTCTTGGCATCTTCGGCCCTTAGAACTGCCCTACCATCTGCAACTGGTACTCCATAAGCTCTAAGCAATTCCTTGGCCTGATATTCATGGATGTTCATTTGTTTTTTCCTTAATTTTCATTCAGGTGAGTAATTGTCTACCGCTATTACAAAATATCCTTATTATAATGGTAAAATTTCAAGACTAACTTGCTCCCCAAATCTAATCTAAATGATTTAACTGCCCAACGCAGGATCAATTGAACAGCAGGCATTCAACAGATTCTTGACAGCGGTTACCGATTTCATGAACAAATTTTTCTCTTCCTCGTTCATGTTGATTTCAATAACCTTCTCAACACCTCCACTGCCAATTACTACCGGGACTCCAACATACAGGCCATCCAAGCCATAGCTTCCTTCAAGATAAGCTGCACAGGGGAGTACCCTTTTTTGATCCTTCAAATAAGATTTGGCCATTTCTATGGCTGAAGCTGCCGGGGCATAAAAAGCTGAACCTGAGCCCAACAGATTGACGATTTCGGCTCCACCATCCCTGGTTCTCTGTATGATCTGGTCCAGTTTTTCCTGAGTTGTCCAGCCCATTCCAACCAAGTCCGGCAAAGGGATCCCGGCAACAGTGGAATATCTTGCCAGAGGAACCATGGTATCACCATGCCCACCTAACACGAAGGTGGTGATATCTTTCATCGATACATCGAATTCCAAAGAAAGGAAATGACGAAACCGTGCCGAGTCAAGAATACCTGCCATCCCTACAACCATATTTGGAGCCAACCCGGAATAGTGTCGCAAGGCCCAAACCATGGCATCAAGTGGATTGGTGATACAAATCACGAACGCATTGGGAGCATATTGCGCGATCCCCTCACCCACAGCTTTCATTACCTTCAGGTTAATTCCCAGGAGGTCATCCCTTGACATGCCCGGTTTGCGAGGTACTCCAGCAGTTACAATACAAACATCAGAACCTTCGATACAACTGTAATCGTTATTACCAACCAGTTTGATATCGGATTTGATTACCGGGCAACTTTCTGCAATGTCCAGGGCCTTTCCCTGCGGTATGCCGTCAACAATGTCAAATATTGCCACATCACCCAATTCCTCCATTGCTATCAGGTTGGCCAAGGTACCACCAATTTGACCTGCTCCGATTAATGAAATTTTGGATCTAGCCATAGAATGCCCCCATAATTTAATGTGTTACCAGATAATACTCTTGTAAATTTACTAGTCAATAAAACGAGTAGTTGTTTCGACAGATAAATTTTCCTTCAGGCGAGTTTACTGATTAACGCCTCGGCTTGCCTTATGGAAGCATAATCAATCAGTTTGCCATCGAGCGACACCGCTCCCATGCCTTCTTCCTCGGCCTTGGCCATGGCAGCAACAATTTTCCTAGCCCTTGCAATTTCCTCTTCCGAGGGACTCATGACTTCATTGGCCAGGACAATCTGGCTTGGATGAATGGCCCATTTACCTTCACACCCCAATGCAGAAGCCCGATAGGCAGCAGCTTTATATCCTTCAGCGTCTGAATAATCTCCAAACGGGCCATCAATGGGTCGTAAACCATTGGCCCTTGCAACCACAACCATTTTTGACAGGGCATAATGCCACATGTCACCCCAATGTTCCTGTCGCAAGTCATTTCCCATCGGATCAGTCAAAATTACGTAATTCGGGTTGGGACCACCGATATTGGTTGTTCTAGCCTGGGTTGAGGCTGCATAATCGGCAACACCGAAATGAAGACTTTCATTGCGTGTTGATGATCCGGCAATCTCGGCCAGATTTTGCATTCCCAATGCGGTTTCAATGATGAGTTCCAATCCAATGCGATTGTCAAATCCCCTTGCGGTTTCAATTTGGGTTATCAACATATCCAATGCATAAACATCAGAACTTGTTCCAACCTTGGGAACCATGATCAAATCTATGAATTGTCCAGCCTGTTCGACAACATCGACAATATCCCTGTACATCCAGTGAGTATCCAGCCCGTTTATCCTGACTGAAACGGTTTTCGAACTCCAGTCAAGATCATTCAATGCTTCAATGATATTTTTTCTTGCCTGGGCTTTTTGATCTGGAGCTACGGCATCTTCCAAATCAAGAAAAATTACATCAGCAGGAGAGTTCAGTGCCTTCTCGAAGAATTTGGACTGGCTTCCGGGTACAGCCAATTCACTTCTGTTAATTCTTGCTTTGGTTTCCCTAACCTCACTAAAACTCATTCTAAACTCCAATCCCCCTGCAAAAGGGTATAATAATCTTACCAACCAAAAAAACATTTTTCGAGGAGGTCATTTCAGAAATTATTTAGGTGTAAATGGAACTAATAAAACTCTCTAAATCCGAGAAGCCATTTTTTTATTTGTAAAATGATTCTCATACACTAAAAAAGGGAGGAACCTTTATTTCGACACTGGCCTTCGAGTGACTGAACTGCTTTGGCAGTTAGTTTGAGTTTCCTTCAAGCAGGAAATATTTAGGAAAGATGAAAAGTACAGTTAACTCAATTGTGGGAAAAATTGGTCCTGATATGGTTTCGGGATTGATCTTTATTGGTTTTTCCCTTTGTTTGCTGTTTTGGCTGATACCACAGGGAATTGTTGAACCCAAAAATGTTAGATATGCCGCCCTCTCTCCATCCTACTATCCAAAAATAATTGCCTTTGTCCTGTTAATACTGGGGGTGGTGATCATCATTCAGTCTTACTTCAGATTTGGTAAGAAATGGAGTGATGAGTATGCACTTCATGCTAAAGGATTCCACCGAACCAGTTTATTCATTGCAACACTAATCATATATGCTGGAACACTTAACATTTTGGGATTTGTCCTGGGATCATCTCTGGCCCTTTTTGTATCCATGACCATTGCGGGTGAAAGGAACTACTGGATTATCCTGGGGATTGCCTTAATTCTACCCATGGCCCTGTATCTGTTTTTTCTGAAAATCGCTCGTATTCCCATTCCAACCGGAATACTTTCTTCAATTCTTGCCGGGGTATAAATTATTTTTGAGGTCTTAAACCAAGCCTTTAGCCTGATTTTCATTTGGGAAAATCTGGTTTTTTTAGGTGTTGGAGTCATCATTGGAACCATCGTGGGAGCTATTCCTGGAATGACAACCCCAATGGCTGTGGCATTAACTCTACCATTTACTTTTTATATGGCACCCCTCACCGGTATTCTACTCCTATTGGGAGTCTACAAGGGAGGGTTGTACGGAGGATCCATAACCGCTATCCTCATCAAGGCACCAGGTACACCAGCGGCCTCCTGTACAGTTTTGGATGGCTATCCCCTTGCTCAAAAGGGGGAGGCCAGAAAAGCACTTGATATTGCACTTTATTCCTCAGTTATTGCAGACTTCATTTCAAATCTCTCCCTCATTCTTTTTGCGGGTCTACTTGCCCAGTTGGCCTTGGCCTTTGGTTCACCAGAAGTATTTACCCTGATCATGTTTGCCCTAACGATTATCGCAGGCGTTTCCGATGATCAGCTTCTCAAGGGATTATGTGCTGCTTGTCTGGGGCTGATTTTGGCCACCGTGGGCCTCGATCTGGTTTATGGAACGAATAGGTTTATATTCGGAGAAGTTTCGTTAATGGGCGGGCTGAATTTTATACCCGTATTAATTGGTCTATTTGCTCTACCCGAAATAATTTCCTATTACAGTCGCGCTACCCTGAAAAAAGAAAAAAGCACTTTGGCAGGTCAAGGTGCGAAGTGGAAAGACCTTAAACGTTGCCTCAAATCAATTCTCAGAGGGAGTTTCATTGGGGTTATTCTGGGAGCCATCCCGGGTATTGGAGGTGCTCCAGCTGCTTTTTTGAGTTATTCCGAAGCTAAACGGAATTCAAAGCATCCCGAAAAATTTGGGAAAGGGGAAATTGAAGGGGTTGCCGCATCTGAAAGTGGGAACAATGGAGTTGCCGGAGCTACCCTTATTCCCCTTCTGGCCCTTGGTATCCCTGGGGATATTATCACTGCAATCATTCTAGGTGCCTTTATGATTCATGGGCTGAGGCCTGGCCCCATTATGTTTCAGGAAAACCTTGGGATAATTTACGCCCTCTTTATTGGTATTATGTTCAGCTCAATTTACCTGTTTATTGTTGGTAAAATTTCCATCAGATTTATCAGTAAAATTGCCAATATACCCCACAGGATTTTGTTCCCCATCGTTCTGGTTTTCTGTGTGTTCGGAGCCTTTGCGGTCAATAACACACTTTTTGATGTTTTCGTGATGGTACTGATGGGATTTGTGGGATTTGGATTGCTCAAACTGAAAATTCCCCCTGCTCCATTTCTAATTGCCTTCATTCTGGGGCCCCTGTTGGAGGATAATTTCAGGCAATCACTACTTCTTTCACGAGGTGATTGGTCAATTTTCTTTGCCAGCCCAATATGTTGGATTTTCTGGATCCTGACAGGTGTCGTCGTAGCTTGGACTATCTGGAAGAATGTAAAAGTTGGCTGAATGTTAACCTTTGCGATTATTTCCGATACCCACATTCGTCCAAAAGAAGGTGACCTTTCATCCCCTTTCAGGGTGAATTTATTGGCCAACGATAGAGCCCGTTATGCGGTTGCTCTGATTAAGTCCCTAAAACCTGAATTTACTGTTCACTTGGGTGATGTCGTTCATCCCCTTTATCATATGAAAAGTTACGACCAAGCCTGGGGCATGGCCAGGGAAATCCTGGAACCACTTGAACCCAAGCTGTACTTTGTCCCCGGTAATCATGATATCGGTGATAAAACCATTATGGACTCCCCGGCTAAGCCGATAAATGAAATATCAACCCTTACTTACGAGAAGCACCAGCCAGAACAGAGATTTTCCTTTGAAACAAGGGGAACACTATGTGTTGGAATAAACTCATCCCTTTTCAATTCCGGGACCGTGGAGGAGGAAGAACAAAAGGACTGGTTAACCCAAACCCTTATCAACTCAAAGGCAAAAACAAAGATCCTTTTTTCCCATTACCCACCGATGATATGCCATCAGGAAGAAGAGGAACACTATGACAATTATGATCCATTGAATCGGCTTTGGTTGCTGGAGCTCGCTGCCCAAACAAAGGTTGATATCATATTTTCCGGGCATGTTCACCATTTCTTTTTCAATCGCTATAAAGGTGTTAAACTTTTTTGCCTTCCCTCGACATGTTTCACCCGACAGGATTACGCTGAAATGTTTTCAATCCAGCCTGCTCCTGAGTTTGGTAGGGACGATACCCCGAAGTTGGGAGTTACAATGGTAGAGATTACTGATGAAGGCACAAAGGTCAGCGTTATTGGCACTGATGGGTTGGGTCTGGAATCTGGACAGAAACAAATTGTACCCTCGGTTGAACCGAGACAAACCCCTTTAATACCTCATTTAAGACATGGTATTCATACCACAAGATTATTGCCCTACAACGGACCAATGGAGGAATTTAGCAGGAAGGAAGCAAGAAATGATTATCCCTTGTTGAGATTGTTACAATTAGGGATTGAAGTCATTCGGGTGCCAGGAACTGACTTGGCCAATCCCCAGGCAAATAAGAGACTTGAGGATTGGTGTTCTCTTGGTGGCAAATTGGTTCCTTTCTTTCTTGGCATTCAGGATGACAGATTACTCAAACAATTTACCGCTACTTTTTCCGGTGAAATATGGGCACTTGAATTTCTGGTGAGTTCCCTGGAAGAAATGATTCCCTTGGGGAACCAATTGGGTTCTATTCCAAGAATGAACCTTCCCATTTGGGTCAGTAAAATATCCTCTTCTTCAGAAAATTTAGATCCCGATTCCCTTTATTCACATACGGTTTCATCAGGTTTCTACCCAGAAGAATTAAGCGCTTTGCCCCCTGAGTGGTCCAAGGGAGGATGGAGTGGGATTGTCGTCCAATGTCCGTGGGAAAAAGAACCAATCGAGTACTTCCAAGAAATCCTCCCATACCTTCCAAATTCTGGGATGGATCTGGTTGTGAACATTAGACTAGCCAAATCAAATCCGTCTGAAGGTAACTTTTGCCAGGAGGCCATCAAAACTCGAATCGATTACTTTCTTGAAAAGTCCAGCCAAAACAAAAACATGCATTTGTTGCTTGATACATTTGAAGATATAGATCGGGGATATAGCCCTAGATACGGTTTGATCGACAGACTAGGGAATTTGCGATGGTCCAGGTTTGGACCCGACTGATACTTTTCGTTGAAAAACCCGATTTAAAGTTTTAGCCCTGGCCTCGATTCTCCCGGAAGATTTCCCAATCCAAATTCATGCTCATGAAATGGGTTAACACATTGTGTCTATTTGAAATCACTTATTTCACTACGTTTGTTTCCAGCTAGATTGTAAGATGGTTATACATCTGATCAAAATAGTCCTGGTAAATCCTACCCCTTGGTTTTGGTATCCGGTTTGACCGGAGCAACATAGGGAAGGCGGGCTTTGGCTTTGGTATCAGCCGCACCGGCATTGCGTACATAACGATGCTCGTCGTCAACCCGAGCAATATTTACATTGGTGGGAAACCCGCCTGTAGCCTTGTGTATTGACAATCTTCTCCATTGACTTTCACTTATAACCCTTCTTAAACTTACTGGGTCCCAACCATCGAACAGTACATGTTTCAATGACTGTTTTTGTGCTTCATAATCTGGGTCAGTTGCCAAATTCCTTACCTCATTGGGATCATCATCCAAATTGTAAAACAATTCATCGACCCCTTCCAACCACATGTATTTCCAAGAACCCATCTTTACCATCCGGCTTGGCCCGGTAGAACCATCGGCAGCAAACTCTGAAATAACTGTATCAGAAAGACCCTCGGAAGAACCTCCGAGGGCTCGAACAAGACTGCTTCCATCAATTTCCATGGAATAGTCTTCAAACTCTTTCCCAGAGGCCAAATCCAGAAAGGTCGGCATTAAATCGATAAGCGAAACATTTA
>CAZHIL010000076.1:0-8043 GCA_964532985.1 uncultured Albidovulum sp.
CCTCGGTAATAAACCCGTCTTCAACCAGCCAGGCATCATCAGCACCGGCTCGAGTGGCTTCCATTTTTGCCATTGACGGATACAAAAGTTGTACAGTCTTTATATCGCGCCTTCTCCAACGCAAATCCGGAACAGTAATTACCTTGTAACCCGTTTTTATTTTCGATGAATCTGTAAGGTTTTTGGCCTGTGTAAACAAAACGATTGTTGGTTTGGCATTTTCCGGGAAAAGAAAATCCCTGTCGGCCTCTCCCCTGGTTACTTGAAGGTAAATCATTCCTTCGTGAAGGTTGTTTCTGGATACCAATTCTCGATGAATATCCAAAAGTTCATTATCAGTACAGGGTGCAGTCAGTCCAAGTTCATTCAGGGACCTCGCCAATCTCCTCAGATGGCCTGGAAAATCAATCAATTTCCCATCCAGTACGGAAGTAACCTCATATACCCCATCAGCAAATAAAAAGCCCCGATCGAAAATGGATACCCTAGCTTCATTTTCGGGCATGTATTTTCCGTTAACATAAACAATGCGGTTCATTTCAACTCCTGTTCTATACTGATAAATACAATACAATTATCCCCAAAGCATGGTTTCTGGGGGAAAAACCCTGGATCCCTCGTAAGCAAGCCCATGCTTTCGGTCCTCGACCAGAAACAACGGACCATCCAGATCAACAATTGAGGCATACTGGGCAACAAGCATGGCCGGGGCCATGGCAAGGGACGAGCCGATCATGCACCCGACCATAATATCAAATCCCATTTCCTTACCTTTCGCAAGGAGCTTCAAAGCCTCGGTCAAGCCACCCGTCTTGTCCAGCTTGATGTTTATCATGTCGTATTTGCCAATCAGGTCGTCAAGTGATTTGCAATCATGACAGCTTTCATCAGCACAAATCGGGATTGGGGATTCGAAATTCTTCAAATGGTGATCCTGTCCTGCAGGAAAGGGTTGTTCAACCATTGCAACATCCAGTTCCAAAAGCTTGGCAATCAAATCGGGAAAATCGTCTTCATGACAGGATTCATTGGCATCCACGATAAGCCTTGAATTTGGCGCAGCCTTGCGAATCGCTTCAATTCTGGGAATATCCCCCTTGCCGCCGAGTTTGACCTTGAGCAGCGGCCGGTCCTTGTTGACCAAGGCGTCCTGATACATGGCCTCAGGGGTCCCGAGGGAGATGGTAAAGGCAGTAATCAAGGGTTGCAACCTGCTTAACCCGGCAAGTTGCCAGACAGGTATGTTGCTTTTCTTGGCTTCCAGGTCCCATAAGGCACAATCCAGTGCATTTCTTGCTGCACCGGGAGCGACGACATCTTGGAGTGTTTCACGATCAAACGGCAGATTGACGCCTTTTATTGTTTCGGAAACGGAATCCAGGGTTTCACCGTAGCGTTTATAGGGTACACATTCGCCCCTGCCAATTATTCCCTCGTCTTCGATCTCTACCGTAAGAACATGGGCATGCGACCTTGAACCCCTAGAGATAGTGAATGGCTGATTAAGCTTGAAGGAACTTTCTTTGATGGTAATTTTCATGTAGAAATGGAGTTAAATTGCCAGCAGGGAATCAACAATCTTGCCAACACCAAACCGTACAGGATCAGTTGTGGGCAATCCCATCCTCTGTTCAGTTTCATCCACCACTTTCCTGGCTTCATCCTCCTCCATGTTTCGTGTGTTCAGGGAGATGCCAGCAACCTTGCAATCGGGATTGACTACCTTAGCCATGGTCAAGGACAGATCCCTCAATGCTTCCAGAGATGGTAATTTATATCCGGGAAGACCGCGCATAAACTCTCGGGTCGGTTCATGGCACAGAATCAATGCATCAGGCTGGCCGCCATGAATTATCGAAAGGGTTACTCCTGAGTAGGAAGCATGAAACAACGATCCTTGACCCTCGATGAAATCCCAGTGATCATCATCCTGGGCAGGGGATAAATATTCGATCGACCCGGCCATGAAATCAGCAACAACCGCATCTAGGGGAACACCATCTCCCTCAATCAGGATGCCAGTCTGACCAGTTGCCCTGAAGGCGGTTTTCATCCCTCGTGCCAACATTTCCTGATGCAGGGCCAAAGACACATACATCTTTCCAACCGAAACATCGGTACCAACAGCGACACATCTTTTACCTGATCGCTTTTGACCATCCGCAATGGGGTAGTCCACATTTGGTTTGCGGACATCGAATAATTTTCTGCCGTGCTTCAGAGCCATATCTACCAGGTCTGGTTGGTCATTCAAAAGGACATGCAGGCCTGATGCCAGATCCATACCGGCTTCCAGTGCTTCCAGAAGATGGGGTTTCCATCCCTCGGAGATGACTCCACCCCTGTTGGCCACACCAATGACCATGGTTTTAGCTCCCCTTTCAACAGCTTCGGCAATGGAGATTTCATCAATAGCCAAATCTGCGTTGCACCCCGCCAGTCGGATTTGACCTACAGCATACTGCGGCCGCCAATCATTAATACCGATGGCCACTTTGGCAGCAAGCCTGTCGTGTGCATCACCAAGGAATAACAAATACGGTTTTTTAATCATGAGTCACACCAATAATGAGAAGAAGATAACAAAATCAAGCAAATACCACTCATGAAGATAATTTTTTCACGATAAAATAAAACATGCTCAAACCACACAATCTTGTACCGGTCAAACGGACGATCAAATTCTACAAATTACAACCAATCCCTCAGAATTGCCATCATACCTTTATTGGCTGGAGGCATGGGATATTTTGACAAGTCCCTGGGATGTACCCATTTCAGCTCGTTGCCCTCCATGGGAGCAGGAATTCCATGCCATTTCCGACAAACAAATAAAAGCAGAATCTGGTGAAAACCATCATATTCATGACCGGCAAATGTCAAAGGTGCGAGACAGTTGGACCAGGTATCGATTCCCAACTCCTCTTTCAGTTCCCTCAAAGCAGCATTTTCAGGTGTTTCGTCAGGCTCGACCTTGCCACCGGGAAATTCCCAAAAACCACCAAATGACTTGTCGGCAGGCCTACGGGCAAGCAGCACTCGTCCGTCCGTATCCACCAGGGCAACAACAGAAGCCAGACCGATTTTCATGATCGGTAATCGGCATTGATGGAAATATAACCATGGGAAAAATCACAAGTCCAAAAGAAAGAACTTCCCTTCCCGAGGCCCAAATCCACAGAGATCAGGATTTCCTGCCTTTTCATGTAGTCTTGACCCAATTCTTCCTTATAGCTATCGGCAACCTGACCATTTTCGGCAACAAGAATATTCCCAAATCTTATGGCTAACAAATCCCTATCTGCCTTTGCACCGGATTTACCTATAGCCATGACAACACGCCCCCAATTTGGATCTTCACCTGAAATAGCCGTTTTTACCAGGGGAGAGTTAGCGATGGATTTGGCTACCTTTTTTGCATCAGAATTGTTTTCTGCTCCGACCACGGAAATTTCCACAAATTTGGTGGCTCCTTCCCCGTCTCTTGCAATTTGCTGTGCCAAGGACATCATCACGGATTGCAAACCCACCTTGAATTTCCTGGCATCACTTGTCTCTTGGTCCACGATCTTTTTATTCCCGGCCAATCCAGTAGCAGCCACCATAAAGGTATCAGAGGTAGAGGTATCACCATCGACGGAAACCGAATTAAAGGTTATCTCAGTTAATTCGGAGACCATGGATTGAAGAATAGTTTGATCAATATCTGCGTCCGTAAAGATATAGGCCAGCATGGTTGCCATGTCGGGTGCAATCATGCCCGAACCCTTGGCAATCCCTGATATTGCGACTAGTTTATCGGAACAATCTACAACTGTTCCAGACCCCTTGGGAAAGGTATCGGTCGTCATGATTGCTAGACCTGCATCCTCCAGGTTTTTTTCAGAGAGATTGCTTTTTAATTCAGCAAGGACCCTTGTGATTTTCCTGAAAGCAAGAGGTTCTCCGATTACACCTGTAGAAGCAGTAAATACACTGTTTTCGTCAAGACCCAAAAGTTTTGCCGTTTGACAGGAAATCTCCCTCACGGCATCCTCACCAGCCCGACCAGTAAAAGCATTGGCATTTCCCGAGTTGACCAGAACGGCTATTTCTTCCGGTAGACTGTTTTCAGGATTAGTGATCTTATGAAGTTTCCTTTCGCAATCGATTACAGCTGCCGACCGGGTGGACGATTGGGTAAAAACTCCAGCCATCGCCGAAACCGGATTAACTGAAGCCAGCATGACATCAGTCCGCGAGTATTTAATTCCAGCTGTTGCGGTTGCCAATCTGACACCCTTGATCAAGGGTAGAGCGGGAAAACCCTCGGGTGGCGCCAAAGGTGAAACTACATGTTTATCAGCCACAGACTTGTCCTTTATCTTAATTCATTACGTCAGAATTAGGCCATATTTATGTTAAGTGGCCCAATTTGGACGGGCGATATATTTTAAACACCAACTTATTTTTGCCAATCCCGGTTTTAACGGTTTAATCTTCTATAAAACAGTTTTCCCACCAAAACGGTAAAACTTATTCTGAAAAGGTGGTGAACAGCAACAATTACCGGACTTATCCCAAGACTCAGGGCAATCAATCCCATTTCGGTAACACCTCCAATCGCAAAGCAGATAAACAAATCCTCGGTGGGCAAGGACAGGAAATTAGATAACCCCCAAGCAAATCCCAAACCGATTACAAGTGAAAAGGAAACAAATATCAATCCCAGACCAAAGGTTTTCGCCAGAATTTTGAGGGTTATTCCGGAAAAAGCTGTACCAAGTCCTACACCGATAACCAACTGGGAAACTGAGAGCAACCAATCTGGGGAGGAAATGTCAATGAAACCAAGAGCATGCATCAGTGAACTCAACAACAAAGGTCCAATGATGTGGTAAACCGGCAACCTGAGAATTTTGCCAATGAATACCCCCGCAACGGCAATTCCGAAAATCAAGACAACATCCTCTGGATCCCAGGCCAGTTCGGACATTTGTTGCCCGGCGGCACTGCCAACTGTCTCACCCGACCAGATAAAAAATGCAAATGGAACGATCAAAACCACCATGATTATGCGGGAAAAATGCTGAACAGAAAGGATTCTGATATCACCACCAGCCTGAACCCCCATCTCGACTGACTCAATCAAGCCACCCGGCATGGCCGCAAAGGTTGCCGTCGGTAAATCATATCCACCAATCTGGCGAAAAAATTGAAAGCCTACGAATTGTATAAGTGGTACGTAAACAAGCACTCCTAAAATCGATAACCACAGCTGGGGTAAAAGATTGAAAAGGGTTTGATCAAAACTCGCCCCAATCATGACTCCGATTACAGCCATAAATCCCCATCGGGCATTTCTGGAAAATGGGATTTTTCTGTTTTGATAATGGGTAATTGTGACTGCGTAAACTGCTGTTGTTACCAGACTGCCAACAAGATAGGGCATGGGTAAATGGAGTTGATGCGCAACATATCCACCAATCCCACCGACAAGCAGCAGGATGCAAATCTCTACGATTGTACTCAGGCGGGAAATACCCATCACCTATGGGGAAGGGTTCAAATCAGAGTATTTTGCAAGCATCTTCAAAGTGAAGTCGTGGTGCTCTTAGAGGGAGACTTTCACCGCTTCCATAACCAAGATTGATTAAAAAGTTGGATTTCCAACTGGTACCCTCAAAAAACAGGTTATCAACCTGATCATTGTTGAAACCTGACATGGGTCCACAGTCCAATCCACACAATCTGGCTGCCAAAATGAAAAACCCCGCCTGCAGGTTTGCATTGCGGTAGACAAATTGCAAATATCCTTTTTCAGACATCTTTGAGAAAATTGGATCCCCGGCCATTGCCGGTGCCAACAGGTTAAGTTTGTTGGGGAAATCCTTGTCTATCGCCATAATCGCTGTAACCGGGGCCGACTTGGTTTTATTAACATTTCCGGGGGATAAGGCTGTAAGCAGTTTTTCCTTTGCTTCCGGTGATTTTACGAATGCTATGCGCATGGGACAGGTATTCCATGCAGTTGGTGCCATTCTTGCCAAGGAATAGATCTTTTCAAGGAGACTAACGTTGACCGGCCTATCCTGAAAAAACTTATGAGACCGGGCTTCAAGAAATAATGTATCCAAATCTTTCCTATCCATGATTTACCGCTTTCCTAATCGCATTCTACTGTTTGGGAGGTTCAAGCCAATCTTGTTGAAAGAGGACTTTCATCCATAAAATTCGTCAATTGGTGATTCATCTTTTCGGATAATTGGTGCCTTATGTTGAGTGATTCCGGATCATCCCAAAGATTTTGGGTTTCATCAGGATCATTAGACAAATCATACAATTCACCCCATGAATGATTGGCATATATTGTATACCGCCACCGGGAATCAACCAGACTGCGTACCCTGGCGGGTTGTTTAAATCCCAATTTGCTAGCCCCATCGTTAAATTCAACCATTATTTCGTTCCTGACAGTTTGGTTATCGAAAATCGCTGGAAGTAGATTTTTACCCTGAATGCCATTATAGGGCTGGAGCCCTGCCCGTTCGAGAATAGTGGCAGACAGATCAATGGTTGAGCCAAGTTGCTCCGCAACCCGCGCCTTTCTTGATTTGGGGTCTGACCAGATCATGGGTATCTGGGTAATGCTCTTGAAGGGCATAAGGCCTTTCAGAACAAAGTTGAAATCACCAAGGTAATCGCCGTGGTCGGAATTGAAGCAAATCACCGTATTATCATATTGACCATTGTCCTTGAGCGCCTTTACGACTCTTCCCACAGCATCATCTATGCAGGAAACCATACCGGAGGTAAGGGCCTTGATTTCCCTGACCGAACGATCGTCTACCATGGAAACCGTTTGTCTGGTTAATTGACTCCCTCCCGCATGATAGTTGTTCTGAAGCCATTGCATCGGTGGTGTTGGGTTTTTGTGGGCTGAGAACGGCAAATCAACGTCAAATTCATCCGGTGAATACATTCCCCAGTATTTGCCTGGAGGATTGAATGGGTGATGTGGATCAGGAAAACTGACAAAGGCAAAAAATGGGTTATCTGATTGGCATTGTTTATCTAGGAAGGTTATGGCACGATCTGCAATCCAGGAGGTTGGATAGAGATGTTCAGGAACCGGTGTTCGATATGCCTGCAGACAGGTGTAATTGTGTGGAAGTTGATTCACCGGATCGTAATAATTCTCCCAATCGGGTACATTGGACCTGAACCAATGCTGGTAATCTCCACCAAGCCTATAACCATGCAAAGTTGTTACTTCAACCTGATCAAATCCATAATAGGGTGTATCAATATGGGTACCACCCTCACAGGATTCCGGATCCGTCTCTTCCTGATAAATTGCATCATTGGTTTCCTTCCACGCTTCCTGTACCAAGCGATTGGTATTCTCTTCCCGTACCTGAACAGGAGGGAGATTTACCATTGGTTGCAAATGGCATTTACCAAATGCTGCAGTTTTATATCCCCCTGCACGCAGAACATCCACGAAAGTATTGGCACCCGGGGGCAAAAAGCATCCATTGTATCTTAATCCATGCACGCTTGGCATCCGGCCGGTCATGAAACTTGCCCGGTTGGGCATGCATATCGGTGAAGCAACAAAAAACCTATCAAATCTGGTACCATTGTCTGCTATGGCATCAATATGGGGGGTTTTGACGACTGGATGGCCATAACATCCCAACCAGTCCCGCCTTTGCTGATCAGTCATGAAAAACAGGAAATTTGGACGAGACATTGTCTACCCAATTGTTCAATACGGTATGGGATGTGCCTTGTTGGCCAAATCAATATCCTCAAGACATTCATCAGGAAGGGTGAGTTGAGTGGATTTAAGGAGATAGGCCAGCTGATTACTAGTTGTAGCTCCAAAAATTGCCGAAGCCATGAAATACCTATATCGACACCATGCGAGGGCCATTAGAGGAAGTTCCATGCCATATTTTTTGGCGATATCGTTATAGGCTTCAATTGCCGGCCAAACATTGGGTGTTGCCCGTCCACCAAGTGAAGCCTGCAAGGACATTCTAGAACCTTTTGGAATAG
>CAZHIL010000077.1:0-5624 GCA_964532985.1 uncultured Albidovulum sp.
GTAAAAAAACTATTACGTAAAACTGCCAGTAAAAACACAGCTGTCAGTTGTCATTGGATAAGATCAAGATCCAGAAGCGAATTAGTATGGGTGGTTGGAAGAAAAAGTGCATTTAATCACCTGGGACATGTTCCTGTTAATTACACTTCAAAGGAATTAATTATGGACAATATACCTATTGAAACTGGCCAATATCTTGCAAATTCCCATTCACAACCATTAAGCAAGCATTTATTCGCTGTTGGTTACATTGCTTATAAATTGTTAATATCGGTCAATATTGAGAATCCAAAACTCGGACAATCAATATTTATATCAGGTATATTACATGATATTGGTAAGGTAGATCCTGCTTTTCAAAACTGGATTAGAAAACTGGCAAAGAAGCCAGATGTTAATATGCCAGAAGATGGCGTTCATATAGATACACCTAGAAAATTCTCCTTTGAAAATCACCCGAGACACCATGAAATTTCATGGGTTTTAGCTGAAGCAATGCTTGAGGGGAGTGGATTAAATTCAATTCAACGGCAACAAATAGCGCATGGAATTTTTTGGCATCATACAAAGCCTTATCGAAAAAAGGATAATTTTACTGATTCTGAGTCCATCTATGAAGTTTTCAAAAAAACTCTTCCAAATAAAGAAATACAAAAAATTTACGATACAGCTAAAGCAGTATTTAAGGATGTGGAATCAATAGCTAAAAAATTTGAGCTGGAAAACCAGCTACCAAAAATCAGTAATTCATTTACCCTTAAAATAGTACAATTACCTACATTTAAAAAATACGATAGTTGGGTAGATGAAATTAGCGAATTTAAAAAAAATGTGAGGTTAAATTCACTTAATAATCTAGTCAGAACAGCTTTGATAAGTGCAGACCGGATAGTTTCAGGGGTTTCAGCCAATGATTTGGATGAGTACCTCTCCGAGGGAACTCTAGGTGAATTATTAGATCTTGAAACTGTACAAAGTCAATTCTCACTGAAAAGTGGAATACGGAATTGCCTTGATAATTTTAATTCTAAATTTCCAAATAGCGAACGCAACATTGAACAACATAAAACTGCAAAATCGCTTGCAAGTATAAGAGATTACTCTGTTTATAACCAATCCTATAATATTGGTACTTTACAAGGTCCAGCTGGTTGTGGAAAAACGAAAGTTGCACTTGAATGGGCCTTAGAAACTGATGCAGAAAAAATAATTTGGATTTGTCCTAGGGTTCAAGTTTGTCAGGGACTCCTACACGATCTAACCTCAAACGATTACCTGCCGGATAATAATATTGAGATTTTTACTGGCGAGTACAAAAGAATAATCAATCAAACGACATTGAAAGATGAAGAGACCAATGAAACAGATGAATCAGATTATTTTAGCGGAGAAATAGTAATAACTACTATTGATCAGGTAATTAATTCCATCATTACCCACACTCATGTAACCACGATGATGGATGTACTAAAGGCACATGTTGTGTTTGATGAATTTCATGAGCTTATCAACTTACCAGCATTTAACCTTTTATTTGCCGAGTTGATTGAAGCAAAAAAACTACAGGGCGACCAGGCAAATACTCTTCTGGTATCAGCAACACCACATTTATTCTATCTAAATGAGTTCCTAGGAATCTCACCAAATAACTTCAAGCACTTCAAGAGCTTTAATCAATCTAAATATAAAATTGATTTTCTTTGTTATAATGATGAAATTGAAGAAACCCCTCTGATTACCAATGCATATCAGGAGAAAACATTCGTAATTTCAAATACAGCTTTTGATGCCCAAATTGGCTTTTTACGCCATCATTTCAAAGAGAACAGTATCCTTTTACATTCAAAGTATTTGAAGCAAGATAAAGCCTATTGGTTTGACCAAGTATATGATAGTTTTAAGCGTAATGGTACCGGTAAATATGATGTTCTAAGGAGCGGCCCAATTGTTCAAGCTGCTCTCAACATAAGCTGCGACCGAATGATAACGGAACTGACATGTGCTGAAAATTGGCTACAACGTTTGGGACGGCTTGATAGATTTGGTGAAAATAATGAAATAAATGTCTACACCACGACAATCCCAAGCAGTTTTGAAAATGAAGTTAACCAAAAAAGCAGTTTTGAAAAATTTTTGAATCAGTTAAATATATTGCATAGTACTCATGCTTGGCTGAGTTTTCTAAAGGATCAACTTGAAAGCAATGTTCTAACAATAGATCAACTTTACAGATTATACACAGAATTTTATTCAGATGAACGAATTAATAATCTGATCAAACGAGATATTATATCCGCATTAAAAAAGAGCGTTAAAATTATCAATGCAAAAGTTATTGATCCTATTTCTGTTCCACCTAAATCCAAGCAAACTAAGGGGATAATAAAAATTTCATCAAATTCTCTTAGAGGTGATAATAGATTTGTTCAGATGGCTGAATGCAAAGTATCTGATTCATTGCAATTGAGTTTCGAGGAACGTTATGCATATACAGAAGAATTTAATCAATTACAGCCACAACCAACAGTTCTGACTGAATCCATCGATACCATGCGAGGATTTGGAGATGAGGATAATAATCTAGTTCAGTTTATGCGTAAAAAACATCATAATATTAAGGGAGGTGTAAAAGCCCGTAATGAATGGGAATTAATTAAGAAAGCTCGTTCGCTTGAGTTTCCTATATACCTTAGTTATACACCTGCTGATTTGGAAAAAGTAAATAGTAAGCCACATTTACAAGCAATTTATTATGTCATATGTGATAAACAACCAGTTGGTGCAATGCGAATAGCAAAATTAGAAAAACAACTTCAAATTGAGAATAAAATTACTGAATAATCAAAGAGGAATTGGATGGAGAAAATATCAGGAGTAAAAAGCGTCGATTTCAAAGTTACTGCACTTGGACACGGAGTAGTAAACTGGAATGGTCCAACAACATTAAGTTATGAAGGTCGCATCGTTGATAATCATACGATGCCAAAACTAAGAGGATACACTAACTTAACTGGAAAAGTAAAAGATGATACTGGGTTTAAATATAAGAAAGAAGCAACGGATATAGACTTTAAAAGAAATCCACTTTATGTTAGCCAGAATTGTATTCGGCATCATTTATTTCGTTCCCAAGCATACGACTTACATATTGCAAAGGAAAACAATCTTGAAAAGGTCTTAGCCTCAATTACCGGTTTGATACGTGGTTATGTAGTTCCATCTAGTCAATGTAAGAGAACGAGTCCATTGCTTCTGGAAGACTTTGTTGACCAGTTAGGGAATGGTAACTTTGAACAGTTTGGTCAGGCTGGAGAAAGGGTTAGTTCTTCATTTTTTTCCAAAACGACTTTTGGAGATACCAAGTATATTTCATATGGCTCGATTAGTATTGAGCAATTACAATTTATTTCCTTGGATAACAAATTTGACCGAGCTGCAATGACAATTAATGAAAATCAGGGAGAGGAGGTTGCTCAATTAATACAGGATTTTATTCAAAGCCTAGAGCCTCACAAACAACCCAAAGCCAAATTTCACCAAAACTATGTCCGAAAGGGGACTATTTTCGAGGAGGGGGAAGTGGGTATTCTACTAAATCAAGAAGCCATGGATGTTTTGATTGATACCACACTAAAAATGGTCAAAAATTTATCCATTCGACAATCCAAATCTTACATGTACGTAGACTCAGTTGAGGTTGATTATAACAATAGTAATAAAATGATGCGTATAAAACGACAACCTGAGGAGATTTCTATTCGGCCAGAAGATAATTTCGCGATTTATTTCGAGCCCAGAAGTTAGAAAAACCATGAAAATTGTTATTGATTACGAAGCTTCATGGCGGAATTCTTTTCTTGATGGTGATAACAACAAAAAAGCACCCAAAAAGGGTCGGAAGTTTATTGCTTCAATGACTGAAATCGGGAAAGAGGGGAATTATTTACCTAGGCAGATTACACTAGGCACCGTTTTGGGTGTATTGAATAGACTCATTGGAGATCAACGAAAATTATATCAAATTAGGTCAGAGTTTGGCAATATGCGAAATTATTTTGCTGATATTGAGAATACGATTGAGTTTGAGGATAATAGTAAAGTAATCAGCTTAGAAACTGTGTATCTCCGAAATATTAGCGGAAGTACCGATCAGAACTCATTCACTGGAATGATTAAGGTAGATGATCCTATTTTTAAGTCAGATTACTCACCTCATTTTTGGGGAATATTGTGGTTGGAAACTGACTCTTTATTTGAGTTTATCTTGAATGATAAACCCTTCCAATCTGATAATCAGAACTTTGAACTAGATCCAATAAATATACTTTCCAAACTGAAGGAAATAAAAAGGTTAAAGCCCATTGAAATTAAAGATAAGGCATTTTCGGCATCACAAGTACTTCGAGATAAATTCGAAAAATATAATTTTAATCCCGATAAAATTTCATTAATCGGCATGTATTGTTCATCGTTATATCTTCAACTTGATAGGCTAGAAAAACAATTTGATATGAGTTCAGCTAAATCCAAAACCGGGGGTATTAGTGGGATATCAAAGAATGGATTTACACCCAAGGATTTTATGGACCAGTATACAACTGGAAAGAAAAAGTTAGTATTTGGCAATCCTTATGTAAAAAAGGAATTTATCAAAGGTGAAGGAAGAACAGAACATGTATTGAAAAAGGCATCTGGCCAATTAGTCATCAAATTAAATCTAGATTTACATCGTTCCTTAGAATTGAAGAAAATGATTGATAATGCAGGTGTTTCATCATTTTATTTAGGTAAAAAAGGACTTGCCTATGTCACAGAAATCGATGTTAGATGATTGATATGATGGAAAACTACCAAGACTTACAAATCAAGCCGAATTCAGAATTTAGCCAAAATTTTCTGCTTAGTAAGGTATACTTTAATTTTCACAAGGCATTGATCGATAATAAACCACTCAACGTCGGTGTTAGTTTCCCAAATTACAAATTAACCCTTGGGAACACGATCCGTTTACATAGTAATAAAACTGACCTGCTAAAACTCAATAATTATAACTGGTTGGGTGATTTAAACACATTTTGCCAAGTATCAGAAATTGACCTCATACCTGTATCTGGAATTAAATACCGAACAGTTTCACGGTGGCAAAGTAATATGGGTAAGAGTAAATTAAAGCGATTAATAAAACGTGGAAGCATCACCGAAGATGATGTTCGAAAATACAAATCAATGATGTTTAAAAAACAATTAACAAATTTACCTTATCTGGACATGAAAAGTTTATCGAATGGCCAATGGTACAGACGTTATTTTAAAATGGGCACAATAACTGATATACCAACTTTGGGTGAGTTTGATAATTTTGGTCTATCTAAGAAGGTAACCATACCCTGGTTTTAACCTTTATTTTTTCCCTTTTAAAATATTAAGATATTTCCGACAGTTACAAATGCACTTACAATTATAGGTTATTTACTAACAAATAAACATTTGTACCCTGCTTATCATAATTTCAGTTAATGATCTTCTTGTTATCTGCCGTACAGGCAGCTTTGAAGACATAGTCGAGGGCAGCAATGTTGACCTGAACGTTATCTGCCGTACAGGCAGCTTTGAAGGAATACCAT
>CAZHIL010000078.1:0-6332 GCA_964532985.1 uncultured Albidovulum sp.
GGTATAAAACAGGGACAGTTAAATGACCCGGTATTGGATTCACGACTTGCGTTAAAGGTCTTTTATGACCAGTTGGAGGAGTTTCCAAAAGCATCACCAGATTTGCTTGCGGCCTGGCATTGGCTTTGTACACCTCAACCGATAGGGTTGGATAGTGCCCTTGATGAAATGTTTTGCCATATTCGACAAGCCCAACCACCAACTCGAGCAAAAGCTATAATTATCATTCAAAGGATATTGGAAAACAAATCATGCAAGTCATACAGCAATGAGGTAATGGCCACCGCTAACCACTACCACTGGGAATTGGCCTACACCTTGGCTTGGTTGTCTGTTGCTGGTGGCAATTCGGTCATGCCACCCTGGGTCCGAATGCAATTTCCCAAAGTGGCAGAACTGGTCAATCGACTTCGAAATCAATCCTGTGGAGATGTGGCCTGTAATTGGTGTAGCGAGCACCATGATGTATGTAAAGAGTTGAAACGCTGGTTTGGTTTTCCAGGTTTCAGGCCCGAACCGAAAGACGACATGGGCAAACCAATCCAACAAGCTATTGTTGAAACGGCCATGGCTGGGAAAAGCGTGCTTGGTATTCTTCCAACAGGTACCGGCAAGTCCCTCTGTTACCAATTGCCGGGATTATCACAATATGACAAGACCGGAGCTTTGACAGTTGTTATATCCCCTTTGGTTGCACTCATGAAAGACCAGGTGGATGGTATGGAGAAATTGGGAATTAGCTCCAGTGCAACCATCAATGGCATGCTGTCTATACCTGAAAGGGCAGACGCATTGAATCGTATCCGAATGGGAGAAATAAGCATCCTCCTGATCTCCCCTGAGCAGTTGCGGTCGAGATCCATAAGACGGGTTCTTGAAACAAGGGAAATCGGTACTTGGGTCATCGACGAGGCCCATTGCCTGTCCCGCTGGGGGCATGATTTCAGACCTGATTACCGATATGTTGGCAGGTTCATTCGTGAAAGATCAAAGGGTGCATCCTCAACATCGGTAATGTGTCTGACTGCCACTGCCAAGCCGGATGTGGTTGAAGATATTACCAAATACTTTCTTGAAAAGCTTGGTATTGAACTTGTTGTATTCGATGGTGGATCTGAACGAACCAATCTAAGTTTTGAAGTCATTCCAACCAATGGTGATAAGAAGTTTGAGGATATTTACCTGGTATTGGAACAATATCTTCCAGAAAAGGGTGGTGCCATTATCTATTGTGCCACCCGGAAACAAACCGAAATTATAGCTGAATATCTAAGGTTGAAGAATCTTTCTGCCAATTATTTTCATGCCGGTTTGTCACCAGAAGCCAAGAAAGAAGTACAACATCAATTTCTTCAGGGTGAGTTGAGGGTGATTGTTGCGACCAATGCCTTTGGAATGGGCATTGACAAGCCTGATGTCCGGCTTGTCATACATGCTGATATTCCCAGTTCACTAGAAAACTACCTTCAAGAAGCTGGTAGAGCAGGACGAGACAGGGAAGATGCTCATTGTGTTTTGCTTTATGAACCCAAGGATGTAGAGCGACAATTCAGCCTATCAGCTTTCTCTCGACTTACCCTGAAGGATATTCAAACAGTTTTGAAAGCACTCCGCAAACTTGATCGAAAGAAGCATTCCCAAGATGAGTTGATCGCTACAGCAGGGGAAATACTTACCGAAGATACGGAGGGGAATTTTGAGAAGGATTTCGTTACTGATGACAGTCGTGTCCGTACGGCACTATCCTGGTTGGAAGAGTCAGAATTCCTGACAAGGGAAGAGAATGCAGTCAGGATATTTCCCTCCTCACTTCGGATTTCAACGATTAGGGAAGCAAAGAAAATCATCTTCAATCAACGAATCAGGGAAGACTACAAAAAACAGTTGGGCAAAATTGTAGAAGTGTTGATCGAAGCGGATTCATCCCAAGGGATTACTACTGATGAATTGATGGTTGTTTCTGGTCTGAATTCAGAGCAAGTACGAAAAGCGTTGTATGATTTGGAAAGCTTCGGGATTGCCAGCAACGATACAGTAATTACAGCTTTTGTACATGTAGGTATCAAGGGAAGGTCGGAAGATCGCCTTGAAGAAGTCCAGCAACTTGAAAAAGCATTAATATCTCAAATGCGTGAAACTGCACCGGATATTGGTCGAGGTGACACCACGACACTCCATTTAAGACATGCATCAACATCTCTTCGAAAACTAAACCTGCAAAATCCACTCCCTGAACGCTTATTGCGAATTATCCGGAGGATACGCGATGATGTTCCTTCCCATGGTGATGAAACTGTTCGTAGCCTGACTACACGAAAATTGAATTCGGAAATGGTAAACATCAAACTGGAATGCAGTTGGGAACAGTTGGAAAGAAATGCACAGTATCGCCATGAAGCTGCCAGGATTTTATTGAAGCACCTTATTGATTGTCTACCCAAAGGTTCTCGGGGGAAAGATCTGTTGGCCGAAACCACGATCGGAAACCTGTTGGGAGCAATCAAATCGGACCTAGTTCTAAAATCACAGGTCAAAGACCTGAACAAGTTGCTGGACAGTTCCCTATTGTGGTTACACGAAATGGAAGTAATCCGCCTCAACAAGGGATTGGCCATATTTCGACCTGCCATGACAATCCGTATGAACAAAAGCGAGCGAAGACGCTTTGTCAAGGCCGATTTTACAACTTTGGATCTTCACTACAAGGGCCAGATTTTACAAATTCATGTCATCAAGGAATTTGCCACCAAGGGCCTGGAGGAAATGAGGGAGGCCTTAAGGTTGTCAAGGGATTATTTTTCGATGGATCAGAAAAGTTTCCTATCTTGTTGGCTCCCTGGCCGGGACAAGGAGATTTATCGACAAACCACACCCGAATCCTGGAAAGCAATCGTTGAAAATCTAAAGAATCCCATTCAACAGCAAATTGTTGCAGATGACAGAGAAGATACCAATGTACTAGTACTTGCTGGCCCCGGTTCAGGTAAAACCCGGGTATTGGTCCATCGAATTGCATATCTTATTCGTGTAAGAAGGGAAAATCCAAAAGGAATTATCGCCTTGACTTATAATCGTCATGCATCCATTGAGATTCGCCAAAGACTTAAGGAATTGATAGGAGAGGATGCTCAAGGTGTAACTATTCTAACATGTCACTCCCTTGCGATGCGTTTGGCCGGAATCAGTTTTACCGATCAGAATGAAACTGACAATGGGAATTTATTTAAGGATTCACTACGTCTTGCAACTGACCTGCTCAACGGAAAGGAGTTGGATGCTGATGAGGCTGATGATCAAAGGGAAAGGTTGTTGAGGGGTTTTCGTTGGATACTAGTTGATGAATATCAGGATATTGACAAGGAACAGTATGAATTGATTTCTGCCCTTGCAGGGAGATCACTTCAAGACAGTGAAAGCAAACTCACCTTGTTTGCGGTCGGGGATGATGACCAGAACATCTACTCCTTCCAGGGTGCATCCGTTGAATTCATAAGAAAATTTGAAACCGACTACAATGCCCAGCTCAGGTACCTGACTGAAAATTATCGATCTACTCATAATATAGTGGATGCATCAAACACTATAATTCAAGGTACTCACGACCGCATGAAGGCGAACCATCCAATTCGAGTGAACAAAGCACGTATAAAAGATGCGCCTGGAGGTGTTTGGACCGATCTGGATGTTGTTTCCAAAGGACGGGTACAAATCCTGCAATTGGAGCAGAATAATCAGGTTTTCCAAGCTAGGGTGGTTATGGAAGAACTCCTTCGAATGTCCAAGCTTGATCCCGATTGGGACTGGTCTCGTTGTGCTGTTATTGCCCGGAAATGGGAATCTCTTGCTCCAGTACAGTCATTTTGTGAAGCCCGAAACATTTCTGTGGAAATGGCCCGAGATGAAATTCCTAACTTTTGGCGGCTAAGGCAAACTCGATCTTTCGTTGATTGGCTTAGGAAGAAGGAATCAAGATTGGTCCAAAACGAAGAAATGAAAATATGGCTGGGAACCCAGGCTCCTGATTATTGGCAAGAACTTCTGGTCCAAGCAATTGATGAACACGCCCTCGAAGTTGGAGGTGAGGAGTATCCTGTTGACCAAGTTATCGAATGGTTGGTCGAGTGGGGTAGGGAAATTCGACGTCGTCAAAAAAATCTACTATTGCTGACTGCCCATCGGGCAAAGGGACTTGAATTTGATCATGTTGCTATCTTGGACGGCAATTGGAACCGTGGTGAAAATGAAGATTCTGATGCACACCTTCGTCTGTATTATGTTGCGATGACACGTGCCCAAAAAACACTTACACTCGCAAGATTCAAACGATTTAAATCATTGCAGCATGTTGAATCAATTGCATACCGCTCCCCAGTTGAATTCTCGCCTTGCTCCAAACAGTTTTATTTCAAGTATGACCGTTCATCACTCAAAAATGTCAATATCAGTTTTGCCGGATTTAAGAACCCAAATAATAGGATCCATAAGGCAATAGCTGATTTAGCTATCGGCGATTCTCTCAAAATAAAACTCGGGAAAGATAACAAATGGGTTGTCATGGATGCTTATCATCAACTTGTCGGTAAGATGGCAGGTTCCTTTCAGCCCAGAGAAGGGATGAGAATTAGATCAGCTCGTGTTTTCGCAATTGTGGGTTGGAGCAAGGAATTATCCAAGCCTGAATTTCAAAGCAAACTCCAGTCGGAAAATTGGGAAGTGGTTTTGCCTGAAATAATTTATGAACCGGTAAATTTTCCCAAAAAGTATCCCCATTAGATTAACGACCCTTGGGTAAAAAATTCCCGGTTAATTCGGTCTTGGATTAGGATTGCCAGAATTTCAAGGTCAGAATGACATACACTGCCAATAACTCCAACCTACCCGTGGCCATTGTAATGGCAAGAATCAACTTGGCAACATCCCCAAGACTTTGATAATTTCCGGTGGGGCCAATTATATCACCCAAACCTGGGCCGATATTTGCCAGAGCTGCGGCACTTCCGGAAATGGAAGTTATGAAATCCAGCCCGGTCATTGCCAAAAGAAGCGCAGAAACCATCAGGGTAAACAAGAACATTACAATGAACAGGATAACCGAAATCATGATTTCGCTGGGTATGTTCTTGCCCTGATATCTTGGCTTGATTATGGCATGTGGGGAATAGATTTTCTTGATTTGTGCAACAAGGCTGGCAAAAAGGACCTGATATCTGAATACCTTGACCGAACAACTTGTCGATCCGGCACAACCACCGATAAGACCGATCAAAAAGAAGATGGCAACCGGGAAACTGCCCCATGCATTATAATCCGCACTGACATATCCTGTCCCTGTCATGATGGAAATACTGTTGAACAGTGCCTTTCTTATGGCAATTTCGGAACCTTGACCATTAACCAGTATTTGCCACAAGGTTAGAGCTGTACCGATAAACAAGATAATTCCAATGAATCCCTGTACCTGGCGGTCAAGGATGAGTGACTTTCCTGAATCATTGAATATTGTCAGGTATCTTATAAACGGTATCGAAGCCAGGATCATGAAAACAATTGCCACATATTCCGCTTTATATCCAAGGTTTTGAAAGGAACTGTCGTAGTTTCCAAACCCACCAGTGGCAACCGTAGTCATTGAATGCACCAATGAATCAAATATTGATAAACCGGCAACGTTATAGGACATGAAACACAGAAGCGACACGGCAAGGTAGGTTATTGAAATTCCCCTGGCCGTTGATATGGCTTGGGGAATGACAGTTGTGATGGTTTCAAAATTGCTTTTCATGAAATACTGCATTCCACCGATTCTCAATCTTGGAAAAACAGTCATCGCAATAATGATAATCAGAATACCACCGATCCATTGCAGGATTCCTCGCCACAAGAGATAGCCCTCAGGTAAATTCTCAATATCTGAAAATACAGTAGCTCCAGTTGTTGTAAGCCCTGAAACAGACTCGAAATAGGCATCAATGATACGGAAATTCGGCTCTCCCAATACAAAGGGGATGGCTGCAAAGAGTGGTATTACCGTATATAAGCATACCGTAATGAGGATGGTTTCCCTTAGACTTGTACCCTGAGTTTTTAGTCTTGTTGAAGAAGTGGCAAGTACAAGGACCAAACCAATAAATATCGTAAAAGCGGAAGAGATTGCGAAGGTGGTCCAATGACCATTCATGAAAATTATATCCACCAGCATTGGAGTCAGCATCGATAATCCCAATCCAATGATTAACCATCCAATTACGTACCCAACTGGTCGAGAGTCAATCATTGCTTAAACTACTTTCTGACAAGGCAATTTACCTGTAATAATTTTACTCGTATTATTT
>CAZHIL010000079.1:0-6372 GCA_964532985.1 uncultured Albidovulum sp.
TTGACCCTGAATCAAAGTGCTGAATGCATCCAAATTGCAAAGCTACTTGCCTTGTCTGTCACCCGGTATAACCGTCATTGTTGAAAAGGGATGACATCCTGTACCGGTTCAAGGTAATAAATGAACTGATGGCAATTCTGCCAATGGCTAGCAAGAAAAATCTCTAGGTGATTGACTTAACCTTCTTCAAAAGCCGCAACAGGATCGAACGGATCTTCAGGCTGTTCAAGTTATTCCGGTGCGTGGCAACCCGCCATGACAAGGTGCCCAACACCAACCTTTCGGCCTAGATGCTGAATGTATCACGACACTTGCTATGCAAAATGACAAGACAACAATTAATTGAGTCCACACACTAACCCTAGAGTTTTATTACAGTATTATTTCAATCAAGTTGATAATTCAGTTGTAAATGCCATTAATTGTACAGAAGTATCTATAAGTACTCAAGGTTAGAAAGTTATATGATTATAGTAAGAAGAATAATTAGAGCAATACTACGCAAAGCTACAAAATGGCACTTGCGAATGTACATCACTGGCAATTACAATTCAATGGTCAGAGCGGTTTTTCTTGGTGATTTTGTTTCGACCTGCATAACTCTTGATGGGATATATGAAGGGCGCGAGTTGGATACCCTGTCTCGCTTCATTTTTAGTCGTTTGCCGCGGAACTCTGTTGCACTGGACATTGGAGCGAATATTGGCAACCATTCGGTGTTTTTTTCAAGGCATTTCGATAGGGTCGTTGCATTTGAACCAAACCCTATGGTTGCAGCTGTTCTATATTCTAACACTATAGGCTTGAGAAGAACCATTGATGTCGTACCTTTAGGTCTATCAGATGCACCAGGAAAGGTATTTTTAGAGATATGCGAAAAAAACCTAGGTGGTTCGTGGATCAGGGATACACCAAGTGACAATACAATAGAAATCGAGGTAAAAACTCTTGATTCAATTGTTCAGGAACTAGCACTAGATAAAGTCTCATTTATCAAGATAGACGTCGAGGGTTATGAAGATAAGGTGATCGCAGGTGCAGAGAAACTACTAAGGTCATCAAGACCAATTATCGTATTCGAGGGCATCTACACAGCAGATCCAGAAAAAGGGAAAGCTGTTTCAGCGCTGTTGTCAGATCTCGGATATAATAACTTTTTTAGTTTTTCAGAAGAACCAATGGAAAAGGGTGTAAGCCAAGCTTTGTATAAGTTGACACCAAAGTTTTTGAAACGCAAACGACCATTACGACTTCAAAGGATTGAAACTTTGACTAGATTGGATCATCACCTTGCTGTTGCATCTCCGAATAATGTTTGTTAGTCAACTATTCCTTAGAGCTTGAATCATAAGTCACGATTGTACTGGTTCCATTTCCATTTTCCCCATTTCACGGGCAATGCGTCGCATCAGGAAGCGACATGCCGACAGTGTCACCCATCCCATTGAAGTGTCGATCCTTCTCTCATGATCCTTCGACAACCGGCGACATCTTCCCATCCAGGCAAAGGTCCGCTCCACAACCCACCGGCGAGGCAGGATGTCAAACCCCTTGGCATCCTTGCTTTTCCTGACAATCCCAAGTTCCGCATCAATGTCCGGTTCCTTCAGGGCCGAAGCCGGCATCGGGCCGGAATAACCCCCATCAGCCCAGATCACGGTCATGGTCGGAACCTTCGCAAGAGCCTTCCCGATGACCGCGGGGGCTCCATCACGGTCCTGTACGGAGGCCGGGTGAACCACAATCTCCACGGGAGAACCTTCAACGTCCGTTACAATGTGACGCTTCCGGCCATTGATCCTCTTGCCGGCATCATATCCCCTTGGTCCCCCACTTTCGGTGGTTCTGACACTCTGGCTGTCGATGATGCCGGCAGTGGGACTCTCAATTCGCCCGGCAAGAATGCGGGCAACTTCCTGCAAATGCTTCAGCATGAGGTCAATGACACCGGTCTTCACCCAGGCATAAAAATAGTTCTGCACAGTCGAAAACGGCGGATGGGTACCGGGAATCGCCCGCCACTGGCAGCCGGTGCCAAGCATGTACTGGATGGCATCAACGATCCTTCGCAAACTGGTCCGGCGAGGCCTCCCCATTCGTCCCTGCCGGGGGAGAAGGGGTTCGATCACGGACCATTCCGTGTCAGTCAGGTCATATTGCATATGGTTGTTCGTTCGCTTATATTTCTGCCAGGCGGCCTTGCTACGGTTCATGGCTTTCCTCCGTGTAAAATGCTTTGAATGGAGGATCGTACATAAACCAATTCAGGGTCGCTTACAACTTTACCGACTTATGGAACAAGCTCTTAGATTAGTACTGCATGTGGGCACGAAATAATCCTTGAATTGCAGTAATTGTTATGGGGTCTTCGTTTTTTCATTGAGTAAGATTCATTTTGAATAAAACGAATAGTCTATACAAGTATTGTTAAAGAAATGTTAAGGTGGAAGAGAAATTGCTGCCTGAAACATTCAATACCTAGTATTGAATAAAAGACAGAAACTAGACTAAAGACAACGTTTACTCAACGATATTTACTCCCATTTTGGTAGTCTGAATATATATCCTAGGTAGTTGGAAGATGACTGTACCCATTGATTTTGACAGGATGGTAATCAGGTAGGCCTTGTCTTTCTATCCCTGTATACCGGGAATCTTCGGCCCATGCATAACATCGACCTACCTCAAGTCACGGGCATGGGGATATTCAAAACGGCCTATTTCCTAGTAACAGGAAGGAAACTCCCTTACCAGTCAAACAGGCGTTAGATAGTTGCAGGCGAGAGAGGAGGATCCTGTGACAACTGCCCATCCTTCTATCCACTAGCAATGATCTGGCGGACACTCAATTCGAGATAGTCGTGTATGATGGCCAAGAGGGCCTCGCTCAACTTGACGGACATCCGGCGTGACTGGACCCAGTCTACACGCTTTTTGGGTTCGAACCCCTCTATGCCGTTGAGTTCGTATTTGCGAAACCAATCTTTTAGGGTTCCCCCAGCAACCAAAAAAAGGAATACAGGAAGAAACGGTAAGGAGGTTATGTAAACCGGCCGTAAACCGAACAAGCCCTTTTTTTGTTCCAAGATGGTATAAATTCAAACATTTTTTTTGGAATATTTTTAAAGTTATTGATAGTGGAAATGATACAAGATAAGCCGACACCATACCGCTGGATTAACAGTGATACATGGTAGTGTGATTTGGTTGTACTGTGCCTATTATGGCCTTACTGGAAACAACTAAATTCTATCTTGTAAGATTCCCACTACCGAAAGCCAAGGTTAGTACGATCTATCTATGCCAAATGAACGTAACTGACATTGGAGGAACCGGATGCTTTAATGTACGTCCGGATCTGTAGGGAAGGGGCTCAGCAATGACCCCTTCAACCTGATCCCAATCACAGGCTTGCAATTGCATCCAACAGAAAAATGTGCTTGACGAAGGATCAATGAGTAACACTAACATACGAGCAAAACTAGGTGTATATATTCGTTAAATCCTAGTACAATTAAACTCTTTAAAACTACTCGTTGTCCGATATTAATCATCCCACCCCTTCATTCTAAACAATACAGATCATAAGTTTGTATCTTAAAATGCTATAATAGTTCATCAGCATTATCATATCGCGAAAACCCTGTAGTATCTGGAGAAGGATACCAGAAGAGTGTGTTTATAAAATGGGGTTGTTATGTCGGGTATAGGTTCAGGATATTATTACAACTACAAAATTAAGGCATATACGATGATGGTTGTTAAAGAGCGACCTGATAAATCTATCTGGCATGACGAAAAAGTAAATTAACACTTATTTAGAAGGTTCACTGGTCTTTGTAGTATGTCTATATTAATGTCTTGGTTGTCGTAACTGATATTATGGAAAACGGAGTGATCGAAGAAAAAGTCGGGTAGTATCAATTTAGGAATTTACAATTGGGTTATAACAGAAGAATATCCTATCATTAACATCCTGAACGTAATCTAATGTATTTACTATTTTCTTTTTGGAATCTTACTACACTTCATTATTGTTTTTAAAAGAAATTCATATTGGAGTTCCGATATCGTAAAGTCTATTAGGATCCGTCTTACCGATCATTATAATAAATATCATTCCCAGATATCCTTGCTTCCAGAAATGATCGCATGCGAGGGGGAAATTCTTCATAATGAAAGAAATCTAACAAAAAAAATGACAATTGAAGATGAATGTGGGAAGCCTATTCAAATTGTTGTAAAGGCATTTAAAACTCCAGGACTATTGAGGGGATTGATTGATTTGAATTTTCGGAATTCCAAAGCTCTAAGGTCCTTGGATAATGCCAAGCGTATTTTGGAATTGGGAGTTCTAACTCCAGATCCGATTGGTTGCATTGAGTATCTGGAATTTAATTGTGTTCGCCAATGTTATTATATTAGCCGATTCTGGGACCATAACTTTGATCTGGGATCACTCCTTTTTCAGGATCATTCTTTTGAATCGGATTCACAAATAATTCTTAAGGAATTGGCCAGATTCACAGCAAAGAAGCACGATAATGGTATTTTGCACCTTGATTATAATCCAGGTAATATTCTTGCCAGATTAAATGAAAACAAAATCGACTTTTCCTTAGTCGATCTCAACCGAATTAGATTCACCAAACTGGGATGGAAAGAGCGCATCTCAGGATTAATTCGGTTAACTCTTTTCCCAGATAAAATGAGGATTATTGGTAGTTATTATGCAAAAAATTGTGGAACGGACCAACATTATTTTTGTCAACAGTTAGAACATGCACATAGTCAGTTCTGGAAAAAGCGAATTCGACTAAAACGGATACTCAGTTTTCTAAAGTAATTCTAAAATTTGAGATGGTTAGTTTAATAAATCAAATTACTAAAAACCAAAAAATCTTATCCATAAATTCTTAAATCTGGTTCAATAAATTTAAGGAAATGTCCAATTCTATCCGAAACGTCTACCATGAGCTGATAGAGAGTGGAGACATTTACTACGACAATGCACAAATAGATGTGTTGGGTGATCTAGAAGAGCTGGAAAATAAATTGCTTGAAACCGAAACCTCTTACGGATTGGTAGGTAGGCTATTTAGGAAAAATTCTTTTACCACCAAGGGATTGTATCTATGGGGAAGTGTGGGAAGAGGTAAATCTATGCTTATGGATTTATTCTTTGATTATATCCCGATTGCCCCAAAAAGGAAACTTCACTACCTTACCTTTATCCAGGAAATTCATGATCGACTTAAAGAAATTAGATATGATAATGTTGATGATGTCATTCCTCAGCTATCCAATATACTTGTACAAAATACAAAACTCCTTTGTTTGGATGAATTTCAAATAGATAATGTACCAGATGGTGTAATCGTTGGCAGAATTTTTGAGAGGCTGTTCGAAAATGGAACAATTCTCTTTACCACTTCAAACCGGAGACCAACCGAACTTTACAAGGATGGATTCAACCGTCATTTGATTGAACCATATATTGAGATATTGAATTCTAACCTAAGTGTGATTGAATTTGGGGGACAACTTGACCATAGGAAAAACAACTTAAGAAGAAGACAAACATATTTTTACCCATCAAATGATCACACAAGAAATGAACTTGAAAAAATATGGATTGAACTGTCTGGCGGTCATTCAGAACAACTCACAATAGAAGTTAAGGGACGTGAGATCTATTTTTCCCAGTTCTCTAGGGGAGTTCTAAAAACACATTTTTGGGACCTTTGCGGACAACCACTAGGACCACCGGATTTTCTGGCAATTGGCAATAACATCAGAGTTCTGATTTTGGAGGATGTACCTCTGTTGTCCAGATTGAATTACAATGAAGCGAAGAGATTTGTAATGCTGGTAGATATCCTATATGAGAACAAGATACTGTTTTTTTTATCTGCAGCATCCAGCCCGGAAAACCTTTATATTGAAGGTAATGAATCATTCGAGTTTAACCGTGCTGTTTCCAGATTATATGAAATGCAAGGTAAAAAATGGGGGTATTAAATCTTAAGAGGTATCGATTAAATTATAGCATATTTAATTTAGAAATTCTTGTTATCATTAACCAGATACCAACTTCAGAGTTGCTTCATACCTTCTCAGGGACAAAATTACCTTTACGACTAAGTGATAACTTGTCAGGGTATTGAATTTCAAAAAAAGGGCGGGAAGACCCGCCCTCTGTATTCGTTAATCTTCTAAGAACTAGAAGGAAAAGGCAATTGCTGCCTCAAGTATTGTTGTATCGGTTGATTTGACATCGCCAGCAGTTATGTCATCATCTGCTGCTACTCCCCCTTCTGCTGTTGTATAATTGGATTCAACATCCTTTTTGTCGATACCGGCAGTAAGCTT